>CAXSIE010000153.1:0-8279 GCA_964237295.1 uncultured Flavihumibacter sp.
TTATAAAAGGATTGGTAGCATTTAAATAAACCTTGAATGATGTGATGCCTGTTTTCCTCAACACACCTGCAGGTATATCATAACCCAAGTTGATACTGCGGCATTTAACGAAAGAACCATCCTGGTATCCCAGTGTTGAACCGAATAAGAGTCTGTCGGTTCCAGCGTCGGGAGCAGGGAAAGTATTTACAGGGTTGCTGCGCGTCCAGTAATCAAGCTTCAACTGGTTAACCCTGCCCTGGTTAAAGAATGGAAACCCCTGACCTCCACCGTCAGCAGTCAGGTATGGAACCAGTACTTTCATGCCCATCCTGGCAAATATCACCACTGTAAGGTCAAAGCCTTTGTAAGAAAACCTGTTGGTGATTCCTCCCTCCCATTTTGGCTGAAAATTTCCGAGTATCTGCCTGTCGTTGGCATCAATCTTACCATCACCGTTAATATCTTCCACCCTGATCTGACCGGGATATTGAGTTGGGGATGTCTGACTTTTTAATAATCCTTTGGCTGAATCTTCCGTTTGCCAGATGCCAATTTTTTTCACATCATAAATAACTGTCAGCGGTTCACCTACAAACCAGCCGTTGCCTTTATTGCTTAATTCCGACGGCTTAGTGAGTTGTATGATTTTTTCCCGGTTAACAGAAAAATTAAGATCAGTGCTCCAGGTAAATCCGCTTTTGCTCTGCACGTTGATGCTGCTAAGCGTTATCTCTACTCCTTTTCCCTGTGTTTTTCCCAGATTCTTTAATGTGCTTCCGGCGCCATTGCTTGCAGGCAGGTCTACAGATAACAGAATATCTTTTGTTTGTTGATCGTACACATCAATGGTGCCGGATAACCTGTTCTTGAATAGGCCGAAATCAATTCCCAGGTCGGTTTGTGAAGTTGATTGCCAGGTTAAGCTGCTATTGGGAAGCGAAGTTACCAGGTAGGCGGATTGCTGCCCGGCCGTACTCGTTCCAAAATTATAAGTGCTGGCACTCAGTAAGCCCAAGGTGGAATAGGGAGATACGTTGCGATTGCCGGAGATTCCCCAGCCTCCTCTTACTTTAAGATTGGATATCCATCCCGCAGAACCCATGAATTCTTCGTTGGAAATATTCCAGCCGGCACCAAATGCAGGATAGGTAAAATACTGATGACCGGGAGATAAATTTGAAGAACCATCAACTCTTACCGTACCTGTAACATAAAAGCGGTTATCAAAGCTATAGTTTGCACGGCCCATATACGATATCAATCCGCTTTCGGAAAAAGCATTGTTTCCATTCACATTTGCAGTGACTGAATTAGCCAAAAGAAAGTTGGAGCTTAATATATAATCTGCCGGAACGCCGGTTGCATTAAAGCTGCTGCCCTGATTATGGTCTTTGGTGACTTCATACAATCCGGTAAGACCGATCTTATGTTTTCCAAATGTTTTATCATAGTATAATAAGTTGGAGATCTGGTAGGTCCATGCTTCGGCATTGCTGATAGAAGCATTTGATGCGGACTGCACTGTTGCCGTATTGGTCCATACATTAGGGCCGTTATAGTTGTTACCATTATCCTGCCTCAGATCCAGACCTACGTTGAGCCTGTATCTCAGGCCATTTGCAATTTGCACTTCACCATACAGGCTGTTAAATGTTCGGAATCTCCGGTTCCTTGCAAGGATAGATGCTTTCTTACTTATTAAAGTAAGGGGACTAACCGTTGCGGCATCGATTGACCCTGCCGCAGGATACAGGTTAATAGAACCATCTGCATTATATGCCGACGCTAACGGGGTCAACCTGGCCAGACCGCCGGTAACACTACCACCCGGGGTGTTAGAATAAGATAAGGTATTGAACGTACTTAAACCTACTTTCAAAAAACGGTTTATCCTGTGGTCGATAGTCGTTTTAAGACTGTACCGCTCAAACTTCTGATTGGGTATGATACCTGTTTCATTATAATATCCCAAGCTGATACCGTATTGTGTTCCTTCGTTTCCACCGGTCATTCCTAACTGATGGCTTGTAGTAAATCCTTTTTTATAAATAAGATCCTGCCAGTCAGTAGAAACGCCTGCTGCAAGTGCTGCCTGCTCGGCTGCAGTAAGCAGATAAGAAGAAGTTCCGGGTGCGGTTCTGTTGTAAGTGGCAGCATCTGCTTTAAACTGCGCATATTCAGAGCCATTAAACAACTTATATTTACCCGAAACGTCGGTAACTTCATAATAAGAATCGTAGGTCATAATTGCCTTTCCGGTTCTGCCGCGTTTGGTGGTTATCAGGATTACCCCTCCCGATCCTCTCGAACCATAGATCGCCGTTGCAGATGCGTCCTTTAAAATGTCCAGGCTGGCTACGTCTTCAGGACTTATATCGTTGATGCTGCCTCCAAAAACAACACCGTCCACAACAAGCAGCGGCCCGTCTAAAGCGTCACTGGAACCTTGCGAGCTGGTTATGGTACGATTACCACGGATACGTATCTGACCGCTTCCTCCCGGAGTAGAGCTATTGCTTACAATATCTACACCTGCGGTTCTTCCTTTAAGCTGGGCGATAATATTTGGTGCCGGTACATCACGTAACGTGTTACCACTTACAGATGCTATTGAACCAGTAACGGCCTGTTTTAATTGTGAGCCATAACCCACCACCACTATCTGGTCAAGTACTTTACCGGAAGATTTCAACACAATATTCATGGAGGTTTGATTATTTACCGGTACCACCTGTGTTTCATAACCTACCGCAGATATGGATAATGATCCTGTACGGGATACCGTAACCGTGAAAGTTCCATCACTTTTAGCGCTTGTTCCGTTCTTAGTGCCCACCACACTTACGGAAGCATCCGTTACCGGATCTCCTTTATCGTTAGTAATCCTTCCATTTAATGATGAATTCTGTGCGTGAACAAGCGAAAACAAACTGCCGGATAGTATGAAGCAAATTGCAATCATTAGCTTCTGCAGGCTTCTTGTAGCCATACATTTCATAATTTATGTTTTAATTGATTTGTTAATGAACGATATAATAGGAAAGCGAAATTAAATGAGTGATCAGCCTAAGGGAGGTTTAAATAAAATTTTCTGTAAAGATGAAGAAGTAATCAAAGCTTGATACCAAACAAATGCTTCTAAAGAAGATGGAACACTGTAGCCTGACAAGAGCTGATTATGAATTTTCTTATTACAAATTTGGAATAATGTCATAGCAATCGTTTTAATTAGTTATTAGCAGCAAATTATGAGGGCACTAAAATAGTTATTTTATTTAATATATTGCAACCGATTGCAAAAAGTCCAAAAAAAATTATTGTTTGTCATGTCTGTGATCAGCTCCTTAATATAAAAAGTATCATATAAGACTGATGTTACTAGCAGGTATTCATAAATGTTGATGTATCAGTTTGTATTATTTGCTTTGTAATGGGTTGCATTCCAAATATTACTGTGATTTTTATCGTTGAACAGCCATTCACTTAGAAAAAGCAGTAACGGTCTCAATCATTCCTTCCGGCGTATAATGCAGCTCCGTAACTTTTACGTTTCTAAGGTGAGTTTTACCTGAGAGTTGCGTGTCATGGTAAAACAAATACCATTTACCTTTAAATTCAATAATGGAATGATGATTGGTCCAGCCCTGAACGGGATTTAAAATAACACCCTGATAAGTAAACGGTCCGAGCGGATTATTGCCAATGGCATACGCTATAAAATGAGTATCGCCTGTTGAATAGGAGAAGTAATATTTGCCATTATATTTATGCATCCACGAAGCTTCGAAAAAACGCCTCTTGTGATCGCCGGCCATCAGGGGTTTACCTTCCTTGTCAATTATTTTAACATCATTTACGGCACCATCAAAATGAAGCATATCAGCGCTTAGTTTAGCAACTTTGGCACTTAATGCTATTTCCTTACCACCTGGTTCCTGACCATACGCAGCATCAAATTTACCGGTCTGCCATTTTTGAAGCTGGCCGCCCCAGATGCCTCCGAAATACATGTAAGAACTTCCATCCGTATCGGTAAATACCGCAGGATCTATGCTGTAACTGCTTTCTATGGCTTTAGATGCAGCTTTGAATGGCCCGGCGGGTGAGTCACTCGTTGCAACACCGATATGAAAAATATTTTGGGCATCCTTGGCTGGAAAATACAAATAGTATTTACCATCCTTAAAAGCGGCATCCGGAGCCCATAATTGTCTTTTTGCCCAGGGAACATCTTTAATGCTTAAGGCAACACCATGATCCGCCACTTTACCACCTATGCTATCCAAAAAAAGAATATGATAATCCCGCATGTCGAAATGATCGCCAAAATCATTTTCGGGTATGCCCGATTCAACGTCGTGCGAAGGATAAATATAAATTTTATCATTAAATACATGTGCGGAAGGATCGGCCGTAAAAATATGTGTAACTAAAGGTTTTGATAAATATGTTAAGCGGTCTGTATTCACTTTATTACCTGCCGGTTTTCCGTTTTTACAACCAAACAGTAAATTAGCCGTTACAGTTAACAACCAGAATCCCCGGTGAGTAAGCAAACGTTTGCTGATGTTCATATAATAAACAATCTTGATTGAAAGAGGCAATTGCCAGATAGCGATAAAATAATTTCCGGTACGAATATTTGGCAATTTTTATTAATTTGTAACCGATTGCATTAAATTATTTTAGAATTGCTTACTTTAGCACCAACATATTCATGTAAATGGTTATAATGAAAGAAAAAGAAATCACCATCTATGATCTTGCTTTAAAGTTGAATATATCTCCTGCCACGGTCAGCAGGGGATTGAAAGACAATCCTTCCATTAATAAAAGTACCCGAAAAAAGATCTTCGAGCTAGCAAAGGAAATGGGTTACAGGAGTAACAACTTTGCGAGTAATCTCAGAAAGCAGCGCACAAACACCATAGGTGTAATTGCGCCGAGACTGAACAGTAATTTCATGTCTACCGTTATTGCCGGGATAGAAAACGTTGCTAATAAGGAAGGATTCAATCTTATTATAAGTCAGTCACTCGAGTCTTACACAAAAGAAATTACCAATGCCCACACTATGTTTAACAATCGTGTAGACGGGCTGCTGGTGTCTCTTGCGTATGATACGGAAAACATAGATCATTTTGAACCGTTTTTTAAGAAAAATATTCCGCTGATATTTTTCGACCGCGTGGCAGAACATATAAACTGCACAAACATTCTGATTGACAACAGGAAGGCCGCTTTCGAAGCTACCACTCACTTGATTGAACAAGGCTGTAAAAAAATTGTGCATATCACAGCCATTCCAAAAAGAAATGTGTATGTTGATCGTTTACGCGGTTATAAGGATGCTTTGTTAGATAACAATATTAATTTCAAAGAGGAATACCTGATTATAAATAACCTGAGTCAGGAAGCGGGTGTACAAGCAGCTGAAATTATCCAGAAGATGAAAAATATGCCAGACGGGGTTTTCGTCTCAAATGATACTTGCGCCATCGGTTGCATGCAGGCTTTAAAACAGTCGGGCTATGAAATTCCCAATGACATAGCCTTTGTCGGTTTTAATAATGATCCGGTTTCGAATGTTATAGAGCCCAATCTTACCACCATAAACTATCGGGGGTACCATATGGGTGAAGTGGCAGCCCAAAATTTAATCAACCACCTGAACGGTGCTATTACTCTTGAAATTACAAACCGGATCGTGCTTCGTTCTGAACTTATTATCAGGGATTCATCAAAAAGACCGGCCTCAGATAAGAGCCAATAACTTCAACTTTAGTTTATGAAAAAAAGTGGATTGCTTGTATTTGCCATGATATTGTTGTTTGTTAATGATTATTCGCAAACCCTTATAAACGAAAAAAATATAACAGGAGCCTTTCCTATAGTTACATCCAATACCATTGCAACATTGTGCACGGATGAAAATGACTTTACGGTAGTTAAAAAAGCAACCGAACTTTTACAACAGGATATTGAAAAGGTCACCGGAAAAAAACCTGTTTCTATTAATGCCATTCCAACAGTAAACAACGTTATCATAATTGGCACATTAGGAAAATCGGACATCATTGATCAACTGATTAAAAATGGCAGGTTGAATACCGATACTTTAAAGGGCAGATGGGAAGCTTACCAATTGCAGGTTGTGAAAGATCCTTTTAAAGGTGTAGACCAGGCGCTGGTGATAGTTGGATCTGACAGGCGAGGAACTGCCTATGGTGTATTTACCTTATCAGCGCAGATAGGTGTGTCGCCGTGGTATTATTGGGCCGATGTTCCCGTTAAGAAAAAAAAGGAAATATATTATACCGGCGGAGTCAGGTATGATGCCCCTGCAGTTAAATACCGCGGCATTTTTATTAACGACGAGGCTCCTGCCCTCAGTGGCTGGAGCAAGTCAACCTTTGGCGGCTTTAACCATAAATTCTACGAAAAGGTTTTTGAACTGATCCTGCGTTTAAAAGGCAATTACCTGTGGCCGGCTATGTGGGGAAGTGCTTTTAATGATGATGATACGTTAAATCCTAAAATGGCAGATGACTATGGTATTGTAATGGGTACATCTCATCATGAACCTTTAGTAAGAGCGCATGATGAATGGAGAAGGTATGGTAAGGGGCTATGGAACTACGACTCTAATGCCGTGAACCTTCAGGCCTTTTGGAAAAAAGGCATTCAAAGAATGGGAACCAGAGAAAATATTATTTCTATCGGGATGAGAGGTGATGGCGATGCACCTATGACAACAGGAACGGCTACGGCTTTGCTGGAAAAAATTGTTAGCGATCAGCGTGAGATCATCAAAAAAGAAACGGGAAAAGATCCGTCAGCAACTCCACAGCTTTGGGCACTGTACAAAGAAGTTCAGGACTATTATGACAAAGGCATGCGGGTGCCCGACGACGTTACCTTATTATTATGCGACGACAACTGGGGAAATATCCGTAAACTTCCAAAACTTTCAGATCCGTCCCATTCCGGTGGTTATGGAATTTATTACCACTTTGATTATGTTGGTGGACCAAGAAATTACAAATGGATCAATACCACTCAGATTGAAAGAACCTGGGAGCAGATGCACCTTGCTTATGAACAGGGTGTAGACAGGATATGGATCGTAAATGTCGGCGACATTAAGCCGCTTGAGCTGCCTACACAATTCTTCCTCGATTATGCATGGAACCCTCACCAATGGCAAGCGGAAAACCTCCCCTTATATTATGAGCAATGGGCCTCCCAACAATTTGGCAGTAGGTATGCAAAGGACATTGCGTACATACTTTCCCGCTATACTATGTACAACAGCCGCCGTAAGCCTGAATTATTAACCCCGGAAACTTATAGCTTAACAGAATATGATGAAGCTGAAAGAGTGGTAAAGGATTACAATATGTTATTATCTAAAACGATCAATATAAATAAATTATTACCCGCAGCTTATAAAGATGCCTTTTATCAGTTAGTGCTGCATCCTGTTCAAGCTTCTGCTAACCTGAATGAGTTGTATGTTACGGTAGCTAAAAATAAAATGTACGCAACACAAAACAATGCTGCCGCAAATCCGCTGGCATCAAAGGTGAAACAATTGTATATAAATGATTCTTTGATAACAAAATATTATAACGATTCTTTAGCCGGTGGCAAGTGGAAACATATGATGGATCAGACACATATAGGTTATACCTATTGGCAACAGCCGGAAAAAAATGTTATGCCGAAGGTTCAATATATTCAAACCGGTTCTGTTAATTCGATTAATGAACTTCCGTCATCTTCCCCCTCATATTTTAAAACCAGGCCTGCCGCCTATGATCGTGCAAATAGTAAAGGCACTGCTTTTTACGAAGTCAATGGCTATGTGTCTATAGAAGCGGAGCATTTTACCAAAGCCGTTTCATTGCCGCCGGTTACCTGGCAGATCATACCCGGACTGGGTCGTACACTTTCAGCTATTACGCCATCACCGGTAACAGCACCTGCGCAGGCTCTTTCAACGAACAGTCCCAGGTTGGAATACCTGGTTTATATAAATAATACCGGCGCTATAAACATCAATACTTACTTATCTCCTACGCTTGATTATCATAATGAAGGACTTCACTATGCCATATCAATCGATGATCAAGTTCCCCAGGTTATAAATATGCTTGACGGTTATACCGAGGCACTGTGGAATCAATGGGTGGCAAATAATATTATTCAAAAGGTTTCTGAACATACCATCAAAAAAGCCGGACAGCATACGGTAAAATTCTGGATGATAGATCCGGGTGTTGTATTGCAAAAGA
>CAXSIE010000153.1:8289-10245 GCA_964237295.1 uncultured Flavihumibacter sp.
GCAAAAGATTGTTATTGATGCAGGAGGCCTGAAGCCAAGTTACCTAGGACCGGAAGAAACAAAGTTTTAATTTATCATTGTTTTAATTCTTGTAATGAAAAAAATAATTTTTGTTACTGCAATCACATCGTTCATCATGATTGTATTTAATCAGTTCAGGACAAAGGTGAAGGATGTAATGCCGTTACCCACTGCGTCAAATGAAAAAGGACTTAAAGATTACTTCATTAAATATTTCCCTATTGGCGTTGCGGTATCACCACGCTCTTTAAAAACCGACGAAGCACAATTGATACTTAGAGAATTTAATAGTCTGACCGCGGAAAATGCTATGAAGATGGGGCCTATCCATCCAAATGAAAATGAATATTATTGGAAGGATGCAGATTCAATAGCAGCATTTGCAAAACGTAATGGCATCAGGTTACAAGGCCATAACCTGTGCTGGCATAACCAGGTGCCGGGATGGATCTTTAAAGACGATGCCGGGAATACAGTATCAAAGGAAGTGTTGCTGCAACGCTTGAAAGATCATATCACAACCGTAGTAAACAGGTATAAAGGAACGATATATGCGTGGGATGTAGTGAACGAAGCCATCTCCGATAAACCTAGTGAATACCTGCGTAATTCGGAATGGTATAAGATCTGTGGTGAAGAATACATAGCAAAAGCATTTCAGTATGCTCATGAAGCTGACCCAGGAGCTCTATTATTTTACAATGATTATAATGAAATCAATCCTGATAAAAGAGAAAAAATATTTAAGCTGGTAAAAGGATTGAAAGATGCCCGAGTGCCTATAAATGGTGTAGGATTACAGGGTCATTGGGCAATAAATGAGCCATCGGAACAGGAGCTTACTAATACTTTTGAAAAGTTTGCCACTCTTGGCCTTAAGGTGCAGGTAACAGAATTGGATATTTCCATTTACCCAAAGGAACATAATGCAAGAGAAAGAAAGCCGGAAGATTCCATCACTGCATTTACGGCAGACAAGGAGCAGCAGCAAATCGAAATGTATAAAAGATGTTTCCGAATTTTTAAAAAATATAAAAATGTATTATCCAGTGTAACTTTCTGGAATATTTCAGACAGGTCCAGCTGGCTTGATAATTTTCCGGTGAAAGGAAGAAAAGATTACCCGTTACTCTTTGATAAAGAGTTAAAGCCTAAAAAAGTTTATTGGGAAATTGTGAAATAGTCTGTAGCAAAGATCCCATGCTCAAGCGTAATATTGGAAAAACTTATTTAATTTTTCTATGTCCGATTTGTTTTTCTCCTGCCGTCCCGCCCGGCCGTAAATGTAAAATTGAATATCGATCGATTGTGTTAAGTCAGCAGATTGACGGATCTTCACATGATAACATATAAAATTCTTATCGCACTGTAATCTGACGCCAATTACATTAACACGCCGTTAATTATAATTGGTTATAAAGACATCACAATTTAATTATCAAACTTTCTTCATACTACATCATAAATCATTTCACTGTTCAGTATTTTGACATCGCCATACTAATAAATATTTTTATTTTATTATTTTTGAAAAAGAATTGTTTTTTAATTCATTAATTAAATACATCATGGCAAAGTATTCGAAGAAAGCACAAGATAAAGTTGAAAAAGTAATGCATGAAAAAAAGCAAGGAACATTAAAGAGCGGCAAAAGCGGCAACAAGGTTACAAGCCGTAAGCAGGCCATTGCAATTGGTCTTTCTGAAGCCAGAAAGGAAGGCGCTAAAGTTCCCGATAAAAAAAGTGCTGCTAAAAAATCCGCTCCAGAAAAGAAGGCTGCTCCCAGGAAGGCCGCTCCTAAAAAAGTTGCAAAGAAAAAAGCCGCTGTTAAAAAAGCAGTTGCAAAAAAAACCGGTAAAAGAGGCTAGCCGAAATTTCATTAAATAAAAAACATAATTTTAGGTAACATCTGTCGGTACAATATGGTGAAACAGC
>CAXSIE010000154.1:0-3002 GCA_964237295.1 uncultured Flavihumibacter sp.
TTAAAAACTTTCCCTTCATCTATCTCAAACAACAAGCCTTCCTCCAGTTGTTCTACCATCACCAGTCCGCTTTTTTTTGTGTCATATTTCTGCAAAACCCTCATTAATCCTTCATCTGCGCAACTGCTTGCTGGTAGGTTATGCAAAGAGCGTTCCAGCGAATGATTTATATCAGCAGGAAAAATTTTAAGTGTTAGAAACCGTACCAACATTTCGCGGTAAACAGACTTCCACTCTTTTCCATGTGCCAATACACGGTTACCAAATTGCAAAAACGTAAGCAGGTGTGCCAGCTCATGAATAAGTGTTATTAAAAACGAATAAGTATTAAGGTTTCCATTAACACTGATGCGGTGATTTTTTGAACCTATGGCATGTCGGTAATCTCCCAATACTGTTTTTCGGCCCTTCGTGATCGTTAGATGAACTTTATACTGCTTTAAATATTCGAATACCAGCAATGAAGCCCCTGGAGGGATATACTCATCAAGGGAAGAAAGAGGAGCTTCGCGTTTAGGCATTTCTTTTATGCTTACTATTTTTCATAAGTATAGATATTTCCAGGAAAGTATAAACAAGATACAGGAACATGAGCATGAATACTCCTGATTTGTTAACCGCTGAGCGGGCATTATATATATATATGAAGGCAGCTATGATACAGATAAAAAACTTAAGAAACATTCCCCCGTAAACATTTTTAATAAAATTTTGCGTATTGCCTGCCATCATTGCTTTTTGATACAAAAGAAAAGAAAAAACTGTTACAGCAAATAAGACAAGGTTACCAATTATAAGTACGCCATGATCTATATGGAACTTCTCTAATGCTTTAGAAAAAACAACCGGAAACACATTAACCAGGAGAAACACAATAAGAATTGGAAGAAATATTTTTAAGGCCCCGGCCTTTTTTTGATCATTCATCTTTTGCTGCTGGTTTCTTTTATCAGCTTATATATCGTAAAAATAATTACAAGCAAAGGTAAAGCCCAAATCAATACGGGAAAAGAAATATGCAGCCATTTGTCTGCTTTAAATCCGATGAACACGGCTAACCCGATACTCACCAGGAACTGCGTAGCCATTCCGGCGTATTTCATCATACAGGTATGGGGTATGAGGTATGCGGTATGAGGTGAACGCTTGCTGTATGGTAAGTCATAGTTAGAGATTTTTAAATAAACGATGCGATTATTATTTATATTTAAGAACCCTTTAGGTTTTGCCTCATACCACATACCTCATACCTGATCCCTATTCCTCAATTTTCTCCGGTATGGGTATCTTCAGTAACATCGTATCCAGTTTCACCGTAGCATCGCCCTGCAATACATTTTTCAGGTTAACTATATACTGATCTTTGTAATGCATAGCCTGTTGAAGTGAATCCGTTCTTATTTTTAATTCTCTTAATTGCTTCGTACCAGCCGTATCGCCATAACCCGGTATATATAATTTCATAGGTGTAAAAACAATTAAGGCAACAGTTAACCCGGTGAGCAAAACGAAAATAGTACATAAAATCACGTAAACACTTAACCTAGATAGTTTAAAAGTTACCACTTCCTCATAAGTATCATCGTTCATTCCCACCAGTCTATATCGGTTTCGTAGTCTTTTAAGGGTACTATTGGCATCCAGTTTGGCCATAATGAATATCTTATTATTTTAAAGATACAACTTAGCCTATCTCAGGCTGCTATTTTTGAAAAATTTAGAGACAATTACACAATAAAATTGCAGAAAAACAGTTAAAAAGGATTTAGCTTGCGCCAGATAAAAACAGAGATTTGAAGAGAATTTTTATTATAACCATATTATCCTTTCTTTTCATTCATTCCATTGTTACAGGTCAGCCTAGTTTTAGTTTCGATCTTAAAAAACCTCCCAAATTCGAAAATAAAACACTTGCTTCCGAAAAAACAGGGAATAAAAAATTTACTGTGCCCCGCCGCTTCCTACAAAATACTTTCACCCATTACAACTATTATTTCAATGCCAATAACAAGCTGAACGAAATTATAGCGCGAGCTAAAACTTCACAAAAAGAAGATTATACTGAATTACTACCGTTTTACAATTATTCACTTAAAGGAACCGCTACTTTTAAAACGGACCTTGATTCTGTTATTTATAAATCAACTGCCGGAGTATTAATACACGATCTTCGTAATGATTGGATAGACAACCTGTACCTCCTCATAGGCAAAGCATATTACCTGAGGAATGATCCTGATTCTGCTTACCTCACTTTTCAGTATATTAACTATACTTTTTCACCAAAGGAAAAAGATGGCTATGATAAAGTAATAGGCAGCAATCAGAATGAAGGTAGTAATGCTTTTTCTATCTCTACAAAAGAAAACCGTAACATCATCAATAAAGCATTCAGTGAGGCGCCAAGCCGCAACGAATCACTTGTATGGCAGGTTAAAACCTATCTCGCAAAAGACGAGCTTGCCGAAGCTTCGGGCCTGATTGAAACGTTAAAACATGACCCGTTATTCCCTTCCCGCTTAAATACCGACCTGGAAGAAGTTCAGGCTTTATGGTATTATAAACAACTTGCTTACGATAGTGCTGCCTTACACCTGGAGAAAGCGCTTGATAACGCTGAAGGTAACCAGGAACGGGCGAGATGGGAGTACCTTATTGCCCAGATGTATGAAAGAACCGGTAAACACAACCAGGCGGAAAAATTTTACAACAAAGCCATTCAGCATACCATTAACCCTGTTCTTGAAGTATATGCCCGTTTGAATGCTGTACGTCAAAACAAAAACGGCAGTGAAAAAGAAATCCAGGAAGCTATAGATGCCCTGGTAAAAATGGCTAAAAAAGATAAGTATCTTTTTTACCGGGATATTATTTATTATACCGCTGCAGTGATAGAAATTGAACGTGATAATCCTGAAGCTGCAAAGCTTTTGTTGCTTAAAAGTGTTAAAACAAACACTAACAACCCGGCACAGAAAAACCGTTCCTTTATGGCCCTGGGT
>CAXSIE010000154.1:3012-4095 GCA_964237295.1 uncultured Flavihumibacter sp.
ATTATACCGAGGCTAAAAAATTTTATGATAGCGTAGATGTTCAAACAGTTTTTGCAGCAGCATTAAAAGATTTTACAGCAAGAAAGGAGGCACTGGAAAAAATAGTTAAACAAACCGGTGTACTGGAAAGACAGGATAGCCTGCAACGAATAGCAGCCATGCCCGTTGCTGAAAGAGATGCCTTCATTAAAAAATTGGTCAGAACTTTACGCAAACAACAGGGATTTAATGAAGATGATGCCGGTGTGATATCAAAAGGCAACTTTGCAAATAATAATAATGCACCGGACCTTTTCAGCAGCAATACCACCAAAGGAGAATGGTATTTTTCTAATGCATCTTTAAAAAGTAAAGGCCTTGGCGACTTTAAGGCCAAATGGGGAAACAGGCCAAACGCTGACAACTGGAGACGCGCATCCGCCACACCAAATGCTCAGCTTGCACAAATGCCGAGAGGGAAAGGATTTGTTAAAACAGCAGACGTGGCTGCTGCGCCGCCAATGGATATTAGTTTTGAGGGCCTTCAAAATAACCTTCCCATTACTCCTGAAAAACAAAAAATTTCTAAGGACTCCATAGAAGGTTCTTTGTTTGAAGTAGGCAAAGCCTACATGAACGGATTAGAAGATTATACTTCAGCCATAAGCGCCTTTGAAAAACTACTGACTGATTTTCCGGCAACGCAGCATGCGGAAGAAGCCTGGTTCAACCTATATTACTGCTATAAAAAAACAGGCGATCCTGCCAACCAGGCTAAGGTGAAACAAATGCTGGCCTCAAAATTCCCCAATGGAAAATTGTCAGGATTGCTGAAAATCACAACAGTAGCACAATCACCGGATAGCATCCTGAAAACTAAAGCTACCGTTCAGTACGAAGGGATCTATAATCTGTTTATTGAAGGAAAGTTCGACGAAGCTGTTAAACGTAAAAAACTGGCTGACAGTATCTATGGAAAGAGCTTCTGGACACCCCAATTATTATTTATCGAAGCTGTATATTATATCAAACAGCAAAAGGATAGTGTTGCTAAAAATATATTGGGTAATATTATCCAGGTATTTCCTACAACACCGATCTATA
>CAXSIE010000154.1:4105-10242 GCA_964237295.1 uncultured Flavihumibacter sp.
ATAATAAAACGGTTACCATGCTGGAAGTATTGAGCCGCCGTAAAGAAATAGAAGCTTATCTTACCAAACTGGATCTTAAAAAATTAGAGGAAAGCGTTGCAAAACTGTCAGATGACAAACCTATTTTAGTTCAGGGAACTGTTGAACCGGCGAAAGTAGACAGCGCAAAAATAAAAGAAGCTGAAAAACTGGCGGCTGCTTTAAAAGCACAGAAAGAACTGGCTGACGCAAAAGCTGCCAGAGAGCTGAAAGAAAAACAGGATAGAGAAATAAAAGAAGCGGAAGCTTTAAAACTTAAAAAAGCATCCGAAGAAAAACTGGCCGCAGCACTGGAAGCTAAAAGAAAGGAAGCGGAACTGAAAGCCGCCAGGGAATTGCAGGATAAAAAAGACGCGGCTGAACTTGCTGCCAAACAACTGCAGGAAAAGAAAGACCAGGCCGAAAAAGCCGCGGTAGAACTTCAGGCCCAAAAAGAACTTGCCGCAAAAGCTGAAAAAGAAAGTACAGAAAAAAAGCAATTGGAAGCCGCTATCGCAGCCAAAGAACTTGAAATGAAAAAGCAGGCTGCGGATATAGCAGTCAAAGAAGTACTTGCAAAAAAAGAGCAGGTGGAAATAGCGGCAAATGAAAAGAAGGCCAGGGATCTTGTAGAAAAAGAACGGCTTGACAAAGCTGCAAAGGATAAAAAAGCTTTGGCGCTGGCAGAAAAGGAAGCTGCCGATAAAGCAATTAAAGATAAAAAAGCAAAAGATCTTGCTGATAAGGAACTGGCACGGAAAGAACTTGCTGACAAAAAAGCGTTGGCTATTGAAACCAAAAGATTGACGGACTCAATCGCAAAACAAGCACTGGCCGATAAAAAGGTTAAAGACAGGGATGCAAAAAGAATGGCAGACTCTGTGGCAAAACAGGAACTGGCCAGGAAAAATGCAGTTAAACCGGATAGCGTTCGTGCAGATGTGAAACCGGCCGTTACCAGTCTGGTTTACTCAAATAAGCCTGCTGAAGCACATTATGTTGTTCTGGTATTGGACAAGGTTGACCCGGTTTACGCCACTGAAGCAAGGAACGCCTTTAACAGGTACCACCGCGAAAATTATGCTGATAAGAATATTACTACCACTTCATTTTCTTTAACGGATGATACCAAACTACTCCTTATCAATAATTTTGACAATGCATCGGCAGCATTAAGCTATGTTGAAAAAACACAAAAGCTTACTCAAACCGAAATCATCCCCTGGCTCACTGTGCAGAAGTATTCATTCCTGGCTATTTCTTCGTCAAATCTGGAAATATTAAAGAGCACAAAAGATGTAACTTCTTACAGAAAATTCCTGAAAGAATTATATCCGGGTAAGTTCTGACGTTACTAACCACGAATGTCATAGAGCAAACTCCGCCCTGTGGTTATTTCCTTAGTACAGGCGTTGGTAAAAAACAAGTTAGCAGGCTAACAAATCTATATTAGGATTTCTTTATGGGCATTGCTATTTTCGAGTATAGTTTTTGCACAAGCATAATTTAACTTTATTGTTTTCTTTATGAAAAAGTCCACATCAAAGCCTGGCTCACCTTATAATGCTATTTTCTGGAAATTACTTTTAGGGGGAGCCGGTGCTTTCTTACTCTTCATCATCCTTATCAATCTTGGAGTATTTGGTGGAATGCCTTCCCTTGCTCAACTCGAAAATCCTTCTATCATTGAAGCCTCGGAAGTAGTGGCCGTAGATGGTACTTTAATGGGTAAATATTACAAGGAAAAAGGAAACCGGAGTATTGTAGAATATAAAGACATTTCCAAACATGTTGTAAATGCATTAATAGCCACTGAAGATGAACGCTTCTACAGTCATTCAGGTATTGATGCCAAGAGATTGATAGGCGCTATTGTTTTTTTAGGAAGAGATGGTGGTGGCAGCACTATTACGCAACAATTAGCTAAAGCTTTACTGGAACAGGGCTCTAAAAACATGGTACTTCGCATTGTTGAAAAATTTAAAGAATGGATCATTGCCATTAAGCTGGAAAGAAATTTTACTAAAGAAGAAATCATTGCGCTGTATCTGAACGCAGTTCCTTTTGGAGATAATGTGTATGGTATCAGGAATGCTTCCCGTACATTTTTTTCAAAAGAACCCGATCGCTTAAATATTGAAGAAGCGGCTGTTCTGGTAGGCATACTAAAAGGAAATAGTTCTTATAACCCGCGCATTAATCCCAAAGCAGCATTCGACAGGCGTAATACGGTGATCAATCAGATGGTCAAGAACGGGTACCTTGCTGAAGGAGAAGCGTCTGAACTCAAAAGCAAGCTTATAAAGCTTAATTATAAAAAGCTGGATGAAAATTCAGGTCTTGCTCCCTATTTCCGCGAAATAGTAAGAGATGATCTGAAGAAATGGTGCAAGGCCCACAAGAATCCTGCTACGGGTGAGCCGTATAATTTGTATGAAGACGGACTAAAAGTATATACCACTATCAATCCACGGATGCAGATATATGCAGAAGAAGCTGTTGCCATGCACATGCCGGTTCTTCAGAAAATATTAAATGCACAGAATAGTGTGAAAAACGGCCATGTTTGGAAGGGCCATGAAAACAAGCTGGAAGCTGCAATGAAAGTGAGTGAACGTTGGAAGAACTTAAAAGAAGAAGGTTTGAGTGACGATGAAATAAGGAAAACGTTTAACAGGAAGGTTGCTATGAAAGTTTTTGCCTGGAATTCTACGAGGCAGAAAGATACCGTAATGACTCCTATGGATTCCATTAAATACAACCACCAGATGATGCAAACCGCTTTTATGGTGATGGACCCGGTAAGCGGAGACGTAAAAGCCTGGGTTGGCGGAATAGATTTTAAGAATTATAAATTTGATCATGCCAACATTAATACCAAACGCCAGGTAGGATCTTCAATAAAACCATTTTTATATTGCCAGGCTATTGAAGATGGCTTTACTCCTGAAACACAATGTGAAGCCACCTCGCAATATTTTGAAGGGTTCGGCTGGGTACCAAAGGAAAACAAGGGTAAATCGGGTACCCGTACTATGGCAATTGGCCTTGCCTATTCGGTGAATGAAGTGGCTGCTTATCTTATGAAGCAGGTAACACCCAAGCGGTTTGTAGATTTCTTAAAACGTGTTAATATTCAAACAAAAGTGGAACCATATCCTTCCATTGCACTGGGTTCCTGCGACCTTTCATTATTTGAAATGCTTTGGGGATATTCTATGTTTCCTAATAATGGATACAGCACCAGGCCTGTTTATATTTCCCGCATTGAAGATAAAAATGGCAACCTGCTTGAAAGTTTCTCAACGCAAATGAATCAGGTTGTCAGCGAAGCATCATCCTACACCATGGTTAAAATGATGCAGGGTGTGGTTGATATAGGAACCGCGAAGGGTTTACGCACCAGGCTGGGAGCCGCTGAGATGGGCGGCAAAACAGGCACTACCAATGATAATGCCGACGCGTGGTTCTTCGGATACAGTCCGCAATTGCTGGCAGGAACCTGGGTTGGTTGTGATGACAGGTTTATCCAGATTTCGAGTAATGCCGGCATGGGCGGCGCAGCAGCAAGGCCGATATATGAATACTTTTTTCAGAAAGTATATGCAGATAAAACGTTGGGTATAGATAAAGATGCAAGATTTGTTCAGCCGGAAAGTATGAAGAATGAGGCTATGTTCGATTATATGAATATTATGGATCAAACCCCGCCACCTGGCGCCGAAGGCACCGACCAGGGCAATGGTAAAGCCAACGAATATCTTATGGAGCCGGACAGCAGTAAAGTACCAGTAGAATCAGAGTTAAACAATGAAGAGAAAAAGGTACTCAAAGAAGCTACGGGTGATAAAAAAAATGATAAACCAAAAGTCAAGCCCGAAGCCGAGATACCCGTAGATAATTCTGAGAAAAAAAAGGGAGGTTTTTTTAAAAGGCTTTTTGGTGGTGGAAAAAACAGGGACACAACTCGAAATAATCGTTAGGATTTAAAAACACTTACAAGTTCTACAATTATCTGATAACTTTATAAAGATTTTAAACTGCCTACTATTCCAATGCTGTATAAAAAATGATAATTAGTGCTTTCAGTTACTTTTATACGGTATTGCGAATTAATCATAAGATAAGTATCATTTAGAATGTTAATCTGCAAGCCTGCTCCTACCGGAATGATAGCACCATAATAACCTTTATACTTCGACAACCCGACCCCTGCTGTAAGGTATGGAACTACAACATAGTTATCCGGTAACATTTTGGCATGAAACGAGGCATCCATTTCAAGCAAAAAAGATCCCGTACCTAATGATTTTCCATTGAAAGCCGTATAGTCAAGAAAAGAACCTCCTACTGTACCGACAAAGTCCAGGTTGCTGGATATGCCTTTCAAAAAACTAAATCCCAATCCAGGCGCCATATCATTGATTTTTCCAAATTTTTTATTCAACAGCGTACTGCTTAAAGAACTGCTGTTTATATTGGAAGCAGTTGTAAAATCATTGAAAAAGAAATTTATACCTAAAGATGGACTTTTAATATAACCTTTGTCTTGGCTAAATGCAGTAATAAATACCATCAGCAAAGTGATAGACGATAACAGTTTTTTCATTTCAGGTTACTTTAAACAGGTTTGTGGCAAAAATAACTGCTATGGCCCATACCGTGAAATATAATACTTTATTTAATTTTAGTAACAGGATAAGATTTGCCTAAAATTTCCACCTTAACAGGAAGCAACCCTCCCCTTGAAAATGAGATTTTAAGCGCCGCCGCTTTGGAAAGATCCAGAAGCCGTTTATTGCGGTAATGCAGGCGATCGGTTACTTTTACAATAACCGTTTTTTTGTTACGCAGGTTGGTAACCTTAAGCCATGTTCCAAGAGGGACGCTGTTATGAGCCGCTGTAAATTTTGTCTGGCTGAATATGTCACCATTGGCAGACCGGCGGCCATTGAATTTGTTATGATAAAAACTGGCTGTTCCGTATTGAATCTTCGCACTTTTTTTTCTTTTGGCAATTTTGCCCTGTTTTATTCTGCCCTGAGCCATTCCGGTGATGGATACTATGCATAAGCTGAATACCAGCAGGCAAATCGCTCGTTTCATATGATTGTATTATGACGGTGATTGATTTATCAGCAAAAGCAACAGTTACTTCCTATGCTTATTATTCAGGATAATGCAACAGAAGTCAACCGTTCCGGTTACTGACGCAAATTCTTAGTGGTTTATCATATCAGATCGGCCTTACACAGGATAACTGACTGTAAAATCAATGCATATTCTTTCGGGCAAAGTATTTTTCTTTCACTACTCTGTCATCACCATAAATGTCATTATAGAATTTTAGCTGGCCGTCCTTACCTTCAACGGTAAAATACCTGATGAACAAGGGCACTCTTGGAAACCCTGTAACGATGTGTTTTTCCTGCCTGTTTATCCATGCCTTCAATGTATCTGCAGGATAGCGCGTTGTATCGGAACGCACAAGATAATTAGATAATTTAACCCAATCCTGTACTCTCACACATCCATGACTTAAAGCACGTGATGATTTGGTAAATAACCACCTCACATTGGTATCATGAAGATAAACGCTGTATTTGTTTGCAAAGTTAAATTTGATAACGCCCAATGAATTATCATCACCCTGCTTTTGCCTGATCAGGTAAGGAAAATGTTTATCACTTAAAGAAGCCCAGTTCACCAGTTTCGGATTAAGTACACTGTCGTTTTTATCCACTACCATTAAATTCTGCTTATCCAGGTAACGAACATCTTTTTGAATTTTTGGAAGCATATCCCTAAAAATTATACTGTAAGGAACGGTCCACTGGGGATAGGTGATAAAGTTTGAAACCCGGCTGTTTAAAAGGGGCGTTCTTGTTTTCGGTGAACCGACAATTACCTTCGATTGAAACTCCAGCGTATCTTTATTATAAACATATAATGTAAACGAAGGTAGGTTCACAATTATATAAGAAGCAGGCAAAGTATCCGGAAGCATCTTGTAACCGTCAAGGGTAGCCGCAATACTTCTAAATTTATCCAGATCGGTATTGTTCAAACTCCTTACAAGCGTTTCTGAAATCTTGCCTGTTGATTTATAATTTTTATCT
>CAXSIE010000155.1:0-4795 GCA_964237295.1 uncultured Flavihumibacter sp.
TGTATTATGGAAACCTGCTTTGTTTGGTGCTAAACCCGAAATGATCATCAAAGGCGGAATGATCATTGCCGGCAGAATGGGCGATCCGAATGCATCCATACCAACACCCCAACCGGTTATTTACCGCCATATGTTCGGCGCATACGGTAAAGCATTATTCAATACCTGTATAACATTTGTATCTCAGGTTTCACTAAGCAAAAACATAATACAGCAATACGGATTGCAGAAAATTATTTTACCTGTAAAGCATTGCCGCACTATTTCAAAGAAAGACCTGATTCATAATAATAATACACCCCATATAACCGTGAATCCTGAAAATTATGAAGTGAAAGTAGAAGGTGTTCCTATAACATGCGAACCTGTTTCTGTTGTTCCCCTGGCGCAGCGGTATTTTTTATTTTGACAGATGATTTTATTATGACCCTACCTATGCTCATTCAACAAAAAATCGGGAACATACAATCTTTCAAACTTAACGGCCGCTCTGTTGACATCCTGCCACTGGCCTGGTTTGAAACCAATAAAAGGATGCTTCATAAATCAACAGCAGCGGGGATCAGCATAACATTAAAGTTTTTGAAAGAAGATCCTGCATTTTCACAGGGTGACATCGTATTTGAAGACAATTATTTGCTGATTGTGATTGAAATATTGCCGGCTGATTCTATAACTATACGTCCGGAGTCTATGTACCGGATGGCTTCATTATGTTATGAAATAGGCAATAAACACCTTCCTCTTTTTATTGATGGTGATGATATGTTAGTGCCTTATGATGAACCGTTGTTCCGGTGGCTTACAGCTTCCCGTTTTAAACCGGTAAGGGAAGCAAGAAAATTATTGAATCCTCTTAAAACTACCACTATGGCCCATTCGCATATAGCCGGCGGTGGCAGTCTTTTTTCAAAAATTATGCAGCTTACTAAAAATACCGGGGATGATTAACGGCCGGCTCTTAAGCTTATTGCAAATAACGGATCCCGCTTTACCCATCGGCGGTTATGCGCATTCCGCGGGTTTGGAAACCTATGTTCAGCAAAAGGTCATTTTTAACCTGGCGACTGCAAAAGAATTTGTTACCTCCATGCTTCAGTTTAACCTGCATTACACTGATGCTGCCTTTGTTTCTTTAACACATGACACTGGTGTTACCGGAGACTTGAATAAGCTGATAAAATTAGATGATGAATGCAGTGCCGTTAAATTGCCAGCGGAAATACGGAGTGCCGGCAGGAAGTTAGGAATGCGTGTGTTAAAGATATTTGAGCCTTTATGCGGTTCTTTAATCCTGACAACATTCAAACAGGCTGTTCATAATGGCCAGACCTCCGGCAATTATTGCATAGGCTTTGGGCTGGTTGCTGCTGCCCTGGGAATATCAAAAGAAGCGGCGCTGACCGGGTTTTATTATAATGCTGCCGCCGGGATAGTTACTAATTGCGTAAAACTGGTACCCATCGGCCAGCAGGAAGGACAGGAATTATTATTTTCTTTACAGCCGTTGATTTATTCACTGGTTACCTGTTCGTTAGATCCTGATATTGGTAAGATCGGCTATTGTTGTTCCGGCTTCGATATAAGATGTATGCAGCATGAGGGGTTGTATTCAAGGGTTTATATGTCATAGTCAAACCCTGTAAGGCACATTTGAAAATTTGACAAAGCCTGAAGGGCTGACATAATTATAGCAACGTATAAATTGTGAGGTACAACCCTGAAAGGGTGGCATTAGTCCGTAATGCTTTATGTCACGCCCTTCGGGGTTCGCATTTCTGGTTTGTCATTTTACTATAATCATTTCACCCCTTTGGGGTTTGTAGACAAAATGCATTTAAGTATCAACTTTTTTCAGGAGACAAAAAACTGTACTAAATGGTTGTTCAAACAAACACAAAGGCTGCCCGTTACCAGGCAGCCTTTCAATAATATCAGCACTATAATTAATTAAACAAATACCTGATACCGATCTGGCCCTGCCAGCGGGATAAAAGTCCTGTATAATTTTTAAAGGTACTGGTTAACGGAACCAGTTTTGATGCGTCCAGGTATGGGAAGGAGTACCTGGGTTTGCCGGCATCGGCAGTGCCGGCGGGCGCCAGACCTTCAAATTTTAAAATATTGGTAGCATTGGTAGTTTTTGCCAGGCTCCAGTTTTTGTTCAGTAAATTGCCAACGTTAATAAGGTCGAAAGTAAAGCGTAAAGTATGTTTGTTGCCGTCACCTTTGCCTGTTTTCAAAAAAACTTCTTCCGTAACATTCAAATCCAGTCTTTTAAAAAACGGCATTACCAAACCATTACGCTCCGCTACCTTTCCGCGGTGCTTGCTCAGGTAAGGATCCTGGTCAATATAGTGATTCAGTTGCGACCAGGTTTCGGCTGTCGTCCTTTTATCTGAAATAGTTCCTCCACCGGTATTTACCGGAACCAGTACAATATCATTCTGGTCTTTTGGAATGTAAATAAGGTCATTAGAGGAGTTACCGTCAAAGTTTACATCACCGTTATAAACATAAGAGGCACTTGCATATAAATTGGCCTCCGCTATGGTACTTGGAGATGCTTCAAACACAACACCAACAGATGTGGCAAAGTTCTTTGCATAAGTAAACCGGTATGATGCGGAAGCAATAACACGGTGGGGAACATAAAAATTCGAGTAGCCAATTTGCGGTGAATTGGGATCGCCGGTTACCGGCCTTGATCCCCAGAGTGTAGATGCTGTAGAGCCGCCGATATTTAAATCTTTTGATTTGGCATAAGTATAGGCAACGTTCACATAAAGGTTCTTGAATGTTTTCTGCGCCTGTATGGTAGCATAATAGGCAAATCCTTTTTGGTAGTTTTTCATCAGGATCGCATTGCTGATATTCGGATTGGTAGCGGATGCACCGGCATAAATCTTGGTAGCGCTATAGCGTATCCTGTTATCGGAACCTACCAGGGGAGTACCGGTAGCAGGCAGGTTGATATTTTCAAAGTTTACATTATTAATGTCTTTGGAATAATTACCCTCCAGTGTAAGCACAATATCTCCGGGAAGCTTTCTATCCACGGCAAGGGTTGCCTTCAACACCTGGGGATATTTGAACTTTTTATCCGTTACGTTAATACTGTAAGCGGTGTTTGATCCGCTGGTTGGCCTGTATTTATTTACATCGGCATTAAAAACCCTGTTTGTATCTGCACTGATAGAGCCGAATTGAACACCGTTGTTACTGGCCTGGTTGCTGATCCATACAAAAGGCGGCGGACCTGCAAACAAACCTGCGCCACCACGGATCTGCGTTACCTGGTCGTTGTTAACATCCCAGTTAAAACCGATCCTAGGTGAAATTAACGGGTTGGTACCGGGTTTTTGACCTACGTCTACATGCAACCCATCCCTGAAAGTAAGTGCGGGAACATTTGGATTCGAGGTAAACTCCGCATGAAAGAAAGGCACATCTACCCTTAAACCGTAGGTGAGGGTCAGATTGGGCAGTAACCTCCATTTATCCTGTGCAAACAATCCCAGTTCAAAAGCTGAAGGAGTTGCAAACGGAAAAGATCCGTCTTTGCTAAAAGCATAAGAAAGGTCGTACCGGGCGGCTCGCTTGTTTCCTGCAGCGCTGGCGTAAAAATCTGCCAGGCTATTAAACCGGTACACACCCTGATAGCTGGGTGAAAAGCCATTTTTATAGTCTCTGTAATAATTCTGGGTACCGAAGCTGATCTCATGACTTCCCTTGTATAAATTAAATATATCTGAAAACTGGAATATTTTAGTAGTTAAAAGGTTGCCATATGAATATTGCTCATTACCAAAACTGGTAAAAGCATTGCCGGAGCCATCCAATATATCCACCAGAGGGAAAACCTGGGGAGACAATAAGGCACGGTAATCATGAAGCGATGAGTACCCTACCTGCAATTTATTGGAAGCTTTATTGCTTAGGCGGGTATTCAGTTCTGCGATAAAAATTTTAAAGTTATTGTTCTGGGCATAACCGCTGCCATAAAAGGGCATGGCGGTTGTACCCGGCGTTCTGCCATTGGTAGTATTTGCAGCACCGCTGTTACTTGCCTGAATTTCACGGAACGATTTAAGATAATTGTATTTGATGGTAAAAGTATTGCTGCTGTTTATGTTCCAGTCCAGTTTTACCGTTAACTTATCACTTTGTGTTCTATAACTGTATCCCTGGAAAGCTCCGGGATCATAATTATAATTGTCCTTTAAAAATTGGCTCAGCCTTTTTAAAGTATCCGCATTGGCCTGTGAAATGTTGCCGCCGGCGGGATGGGTGGCATCGGATGCCAGGTAACTGGTACCCGGCTGAGTTAACCTTTCCTGTTCACCGCTTATAAAGAAAAACAATTTGTTCTTGATGATGGGACCACCCAGTGAGGCGCCGCGCTGGTTGTATTTATTGTCTTGTTTAGGAACGGTAATACTTCCCACTTTATAACCCTGTATATCAGGCGATCTCAGGTAAGTATACACAGAACCTTTAAACTGGTTTGTTCCGCTGCGGGTTACCGAATTAATACCAGCGCCCGTAAAACCACCCTGCCTTACATCATAAGGAGAAACATTCACCTGTATCTGTTCAATAGCATCCAGACTGATAGGTTGAGAATTGGTTTGGCTGCCAAGAGCCGGGGAGGAGCCTAAACCAAAAGTATTGGTAAGATTGGCCCCGTCAACCGTTACGGTGTTTAAAAATCCATTGCGTCCGCCGATATTAAATCCACTGGCGGAAGGCGTAAGTTTTGTAAAATCAAGCAGGGAACGGTTTATGGTAGGCA
>CAXSIE010000155.1:4805-6499 GCA_964237295.1 uncultured Flavihumibacter sp.
GTTCAATTTGTGTTCTGTTAATGATCTCCTGGCTGCCGGTTCTGTTCTTATTAATAACTTTTTCCTGCCTGGCTGCCGCTACCACTACATTCTCGAGGGTAGTTGAGGCCGCTGCCAGCGCAAAGTCGGCTTTAGATTCCTGTCCGAGCAACAGGAAGATATTCTCCTGTTTTTCTTCTTTATACCCAACAAAAGTCACCGACACGGTGTAGGGGCCGCCTACTCTTAAATTGGGAATATTGTAACGTCCTTCCTTACGGGTAGTGGTGCTGTACTTAGCACCGGTTGAAGTGTTTACAACACTTACTGTAGCTCCACTGAGCGGTAACTTGCCATCAGAAACAATCCCTACTATTTCTGATGTTGTTTCCTGGGCCATTAATTTTCCCATGAAGCAAATGCACAGTAATAAATTAATTAGTTTTAGTTTCAGTTTCCACATTGTACTTAGTTTTGTCAAAGGTGTAACATCTACATGATAAATTAATTTATTAATATTAATAAATTATTAACATGTTAAATATTTAGATGTGAAATATAATCAGGTTGATAACTGATTATTGGAAAATATTTAAATATTCATAGGGATGACCACGAAATTTCTATAAAAAGTATGTGTAAGCGTATTTAATAGATATATTAAGAAAGCTTTTAGGGTTTTATTAAATTGATTTATAACAACTCCAGACTAAGTACCATTATGCCGGAAAGAAATTATATCAAGATCGGAATTGCCGGTCCGGTGGGTTCAGGTAAAACAGCACTTATTGAACGGCTTACCCGTAAAATGAGCATGAATTATAGTATCGCTGTAATAACCAATGATATTTATACCAGGGAAGATGCAGAATTTTTAACGCAGAACAGTCTTTTACCTGCCGAGCGCATTATGGGAGTGGAAACAGGCGGATGCCCTCACACTGCTATTCGTGAGGATGCCAGTATGAACCTGGAAGCCGTGGAAGAGATGGCCGGGCGTATTCCTGACCTTGAAATAATTTTTATAGAGAGCGGAGGCGATAACCTGTCTGCCACTTTCAGTCCTGACCTGGCCGACCTTTCGGTTTTTGTGATAGATGTTTCCGGGGGAGATAAAATTCCCCGTAAGGGCGGACCCGGAATTATAAGGTCTGATCTATTGGTTATAAACAAAATCGACCTTGCTCCTTATGTGGGAGCCAGTTTGTCAGTAATGGAAAGAGACGCAAGAAAAATGAGAAATGGCAATCCGTTCGTTTTTACAAACCTGATGAACCTGGAAGGATTGGACCTGATTATCAACTGGATCAGGAAGTATGCTTTGCTGGAAGATGTGAATGAACCTGCTTTGTGGCATTAACATCGGAAGTGCATATAGCGCTGGTAAAGAGAGCCGGCAATACGATCCTGCAGAAGGCATATTGTACCCAGCCATTTAAAGTGATGGATATTACGGAAAATGTTAAAGAAGGGATTGTAAGATTGATGTTGATGAGTGCTTCACCAGGCATCCTGGATGGGGATCATTACAAAATTACAGTGGATTTGGAAGCTTCCTGCGCTTTTGAATTGCAAACTCAATCCTATCAGCGTTTGTTCAGCATGAAAAAAGGCGCGGCGCAACATATGAGGATCCATTTACAAAAAGATACTTACTTTAAATATTTGCCCCATCCCGTTGTGCCGCATGAAGCTTCAGATTTTACGGCCGATAA
>CAXSIE010000155.1:6597-8127 GCA_964237295.1 uncultured Flavihumibacter sp.
GAAGGGTGTACCTTGATCTGGGGCGAAGTGTTTACCTGTGGCAGGAAACTTAACGGAGAAATTTTCAAGTTCACCCGTTACCAGGCAATTACTGAAATCTTTCTGCATGACAGGTTGATTATAAAGGAGAATCTTTTCATGCAACCCGGAACGATAAACAGTAACGGTATGGGACAACTGGAAGGCTTTACCCACCAGGCCACTTTAATCTTTCTACGGGAAACATTTCCTGTTAAAGAAGTGATTCCCGTTGTATCTGATTGGTTACATGCGCAGCAACAAATAATGTATGGTATTACAAGCGCCCCTGTGAACGGAATTATTATCAGGTTGCTTGGAAATAGGTCTGAACAACTACACGATTGTTTGAAAACAATTGCGGAGCTAATCAATAAATATTTCCTTTAAATATCATGTTAATCTTAATGGAGGTTATCTGTCAGTCGTTCAGATAGTTTTTTAACCACGGAGCAAATGCTGGAGCAGAAGAAGAGGTTACACAGAGGACGATCTCTGTGTAACCTCTTCTTCTGCTCCGGCATTTGCTCCGTGGTTAAAAAAAACACTTACAAGTTAGCTGCTACCTTTCGTAACTTAGAACTCATTTCTTCCGAACTTGAAATATTATCCCTTGCTGCTATAGCAGTTGCCTGTCTGCATACCGTTACCGGACCGGATCATTACCTGCCGTTTATTGCTTTGTCAAAAGCGCGGGGTTGGTCGTTCAGCAAAACACTCTGGTGGACGATCCTTTGCGGGTGCGGACATGTATGGAGCTCTGTATTGTTAGGTTTGGGAGGTGCCGCTATCGGCTGGTCGTTATCAAAAATAAAATGGCTTGAAACCGTCAGGGGCGGATTAGCCGGCTGGGCTTTATTGGTATTCGGACTGGCGTACAGCATCTGGGGATTTATTAAAGCAAGGCCACACAAGCATTTTGATATATATGATGATGGAAAAATCTACGTATACGAACACAAGCATGGGGAACTGGTGCTTCCATCTGAAAGGCATACCGTAACACCCTGGGTATCTTCATTATTTTTTTGTTAGGGCCCTGTGAACCGATGATTCCCTTATTATATTTTCCCGCAGCAAAAAATTCATGGATGGGGATGCTGTTGCTGATCGTTATCTACACATTTTTCACGCTGGCAACCATGCTGTTTATGGTGATTGCCGGGTTTTATGGATTTTCCTTTTTAAGAACAGAAAAGCTGGAACGCTATGTTCATGCCCTTGGCGGGGTAACCATTTTCATCTGCGGGGCCGGGATGATTTTTATGGGATGGTAAGCGATTTGTAATTTCTTAAATTATTCTTCCCGAACAATCGTCGCAGTAATATATCCATAAGGTTCATCCGTAGCGATAAAAATTTCATTTCCATTATCAATGCCAAACTGTTCCAGGTTAAAAAGGATATGATGTTTATTGGGCATCTTGAAACTGATCTCGTTTACCGTCTCATCTTTTTCCAGCACCGCCGCTCCCATAGCAAACATCGTTTGCTGAAGCGATAAGCTTTTAT
>CAXSIE010000155.1:8137-10232 GCA_964237295.1 uncultured Flavihumibacter sp.
ACACCTGCAACAACTCCGAACGGATACTGTTATATTGAGCAGCATAATCAATTTCATCGGAACGGTAGCTCCAGTTTACTTCACATTGAGTGGCAAGTATCCGGTCATTGGTTTCTTTCAGGGTAGTGTACTGATCCCTGATATAATTCTCGAAACCCGAGTCGGCAGTTTTTACAATCAACAGGTTATTGATACCGGATGTAACCCGCACTCCAGAAGCATCCTGCTCAATCAAAGCAGTATGTGTCTCGGCACCGCTGCCAATAAAAGCAGCGGGATGGGGAGCACCATTAAAAGACATCCTGGTATACAGGTGTTCCGAAATGCTGATAGCAACGGAGGCCACCTGTTCCTTATCAGAAAAAAAATGATGCGCAAGTTGCTTTCCAAAATCTTCGATGCTGCCTTTAAAATGTTCTTTAGCCAAAACGTACACCGTGTTTTTTTGTGTATCCGTAGGCAATATTTTTGAGTTATCACCAAGGGTATGGGCCGTTTCAAAATCACCCTGAAGAGACACATTAACAGATACCTGCCTGAATTCGTTATGATCCGGATGCCGGATGATCCTTGAAAGGTTGACCGCATTCTTTCCATAAGCATTCTTACCCAGTTTTATCTGCATACTGTTTTGTTTACCTTAAGTTATGTTTCCTCCTGATAGCTGACCACTGATAGCAATTCCCAAAAGAGTTCTAATATATAAAATTGTGTTCTATTTTTATGCATTAAGTCTCCATAAATGTTCGATCTGGCAATTAAAAGTAATAAAGTGGTTACCCCTGGCGGTGTTCGGCCAGCCATTGTTTTGATCAGGGATGGCATTATCGCCGATATTGTTGAATTATCAGATACAACTTTTAATTGCGATACAATGGATCTGGGAGACAAAGTGCTGTTCCCCGGTGTAATTGATCCGCATGTACACATCAACGAACCCGGAAGAACCGATTGGGAAGGCTTTGATACCGCCACCCGTGCTGCGATTGCAGGCGGTATTACAACACTGGTGGATATGCCATTGAATGCATCGCCTGTTACAACAAGTGTTGCAGCGTTTGAAAAAAAGCTGTTATCAGCGAATAACAAATTACATACGAACTGTGGATTCTGGGGAAGCATTATACCTGGAAATGAAAATGAAATAGAAGGTTTGATAAACAAAGGAGTACTTGGATTTAAAGCATTTATGACACACTCCGGCATTGATGAATTTCCAAATGCTACCGAGTCGGATCTGCGGCTGGCTATGCCTGTTATTGCAGCATATAACCTGCCTTTACTGGTGCATTGCGAGCTGGTAAGCGGCAACAGTCAACCCGCAAACGGCGAACCGCGGTTGTATCAAAATTATCTGAAGTCAAGGCCCTGTTATTGGGAAGAGGACGCTATTTCTCTGATGATACAGCTTTGCCGGGAATATGATTGCCGGGTGCATGTGGTTCATTTATCGGCTTCTTCGGCTATCAATCAAATTAAAAATGCAAAAGATAGCGGATTAAAACTAACTGTTGAAACAGGGCAGCATTATTTATATTTTAATGCGGAAGATATTGGCAACGGACAAACGCAATATAAATGCGCGCCTCCTATCCGTGAAAAGGCCAACAATGAACTGCTCTGGAAAGCTTTGCAGGAAGGCATCATAGATTTTGTAGCCACAGATCATTCACCTGCTCCACCCGGTTTAAAACAATTGCAAAGCGGTGATTTCATGAAAGCCTGGGGCGGTATCGCTTCCCTTCAGTTTGCATTGCCCGTTTTGTGGACGATTGCAAAAAGCAACCATGCATCCCTGAACGACCTTGCCCTATGGCTGTGCGAAAGGCCAGCAATGCTGGCCGGACTTCAAAACAGCAAAGGTAAAATTGCAAAAGGCTATGATGCAGACCTGGTAGTGCTTGATGAAGAAAAAAAATTTATAGTAACAGAACAAATGATCCGGCATAAACATATAATCACCCCCTATCTTGGCAAAGAGCTGTCAGGTGTTGTGGAGCAAACATTACTTGCAGGAGTGAACGTATTTAATAAAGGATCATTCACTCGGTTAAATCAGGGCAAAATTATAATTCGTTAGCGTTATGGATGAGTT
>CAXSIE010000156.1:0-5030 GCA_964237295.1 uncultured Flavihumibacter sp.
TGCCGCTCCTAATTCAGCGGATGAAGTATATTTAAAAGCAATATAAATTTTAGGAAAGGATTTAAAAGGGGTTAGATTGATGCCATCGGTAAACGTCCAAGTATTTGTCAAAGATGGGAAATTTGCCTGGAGGTCAGTCCATGTTGCAGTATTAGGACTGCTGCTTCCGTCATAATCTGTTGAGAGGAGCAATTGCAGAGATGGTCCTGCAAATTCTCCCCTGCTATAGAAGCTGAGAATCGGCAGGTTTAAAGATCCTATGAGTAAGGCAGGGGAAATAAGCCAGTCTTCATTATCAATTGCCACCCCGCTTGTAAAGCCGTTCATATCTACTCCATTAGATCCGTTATTACCAAAAGTTGAACAGGCCCATTTTTGTGCTCCGGATACACTGTAAGAAACGAATCCTGCACCCGGAGCGCCGCTTGCAGCACAACTGTTAAAATTAAATGACAGGTTAGCAGCGTCAATTCCAACGCCGGCGAGTGAAATGTTTTTAGATGTGATATCGGATGTTACACTTAAACTACCGGAAAATGAACCAATGGAAACAGGATTGAATTTTACATAGATGGTTTTGGCTGTTATTACGTTAGCCGCCTCAATATTAATGGATGTAACATACATGCCATTTTCAGTCTCGCTTATTGAAAAAGGAGCAACAGTGCTGATAGTTACCGGTGCCGATAAATTTTGACCGGTAACTGTAAAAGTTTTTGCAGGAGACGAAGTATTAACATTAGCAGAAGAAAAACTGATTGCATTAGTATCTAATGTTATCACCGGCGAGCCTTCTGCGGATGCAGTTGATCCGCTAAAGCGTACATTATCAATACTGAATGTTCCGCCGCTTGCCCTTGCATTAAATCCATAAAACCTGAAAGTTACCGGTGATACAAGCGCTGTTATGTTTGTAAAAGTTACCTTGCTGCCATCTGTGGCTGCCGCGTTTGCTTCGGTTACCTGAAAAATATTATCTGCCACTACCTGAAGCGTTGAATTGGGAGGAACGATCGAAGCTGGTAAATTAGTGGAAAAATTATCAACACTCCACCTTACCGCATATTGCCGGATGCCGGTAGCTGATCTTTGAAGTGTAAAATTAATACTGTCGAGATTTAATTTGATATTAACCTGAGGCGTAATAGTTACTTCATAATATTGGTCTGTATTAATAGTACCGGAAAAAACATCCGAGCCCGCAGTAGCGCCTACAGGCCAGCCTGTAAAACTAAAACGGCTGCTTGCATTAGGGTTGGTACTAAGCAAACTACCGGCAGGAGCAACAGCAGTAAAGCTTCCGAATGTTAACCCCGTTACCATGGGAACTGCAGTAGGATCTGTTCTGCCTCCGGTATTAGCAGTAACATTTGTAAAAGGGTAAGTTACCGAGAATGACTGTCCTGAAACAGAGCCGGTAATCACAAACAAAAGAACAGCAGTTGAAAATTTTTGTAAAAATTTATACATAGTTACTATTTAATAAATGCTATTGCGTATTCAGGATATTGAAAGGCATAGTTCAAAAGATAGAAATCCGTTAAAACATACCGCTTTAATGCAGGGGAATGATATGCTGCCAGGTTTTCCTTAGGTGATAGGGGAATTTATAAATTAAAGCAATGCCCTAAAATAGGCATAATGCCTTTTACACTTACAATAGTGGATAAATAATCTTTAATGTAAGCCTGATAGAAGAGGAGTACCGGCTTGTTCTCAATCCAATATCTTTCTATTAATCTGCGAAATATAGAAATTTTATAACGTATGTGGCCTTTTATCTCTAAATCCATACCTTTGCAGCCCTTTAGCCGGCTTTCAGGCTGTAAACGCTGAAAGTTTGTAAAGGGATTAAATAATTTTAAAACAAAACAGGGAAATGAACAACTACGAATTGATGGTGATTTTTACCCCTGTGCTTTCTGAGGAGGAATATAAAGCCGCTCAGAAAAAATACATTGACTTTGTTGCTGAAAACAACGGAGAAGTATTGCACACTAATCCTTGGGGATTGACATCACTGGCGTATCCGATAGCCAAAAAGACTACTGGTCTGTATTGGGTATTTGAATTTACTGCGCCATCCGACTTCAATGAGAAGCTGAAAATTCAGCTTCTTCGTGACGACAATGTAATGCGTCACATGGTAACTGCACTCGATAAATACGCCGTCGAGTACAATGCAAAAAGAAGAAGTGGCGTAAGTACAGGAAAAGAAAAAGTGGAGGCTTAATTATGGCAAAGACAAACGAAATTAAGTACTTAACGGCTATTAAAACGGAAAAAAGGCAGAAGAAATACAGCCGTTTTGAAAAACTGGGCATTAAGTACATTGATTACAAGGATGCCGAATTCCTTAAGAAATTCCTGAACGAGCAAGGCAAATTACTTCCCCGTAGAATTACCGGTAATTCATTGAAATACCAGCGTAAAGTATCACAGGCAGTAAAGAAAGCCCGCCAAATGGCAATATTGCCGTACGTAACCGATCTTTTAAAGTAAGGAGGACGCCATGCAAGTAATTTTAATTCAAGATGTAGACAATTTGGGCGGCGCTAACGAACTGGTTACCGTTAAGAACGGGTATGGCCGTAACTTTTTGATTCCCGGCAAACTGGCGGTAGAAGCTAATTCTTCTAACCTGAAACAAATGGAAGAGAAAATAAAGCAACTTAATAAAAAGGAAGCTAAACTTTTGGCAGAGATCAATAATGTGATCAGTGTATTGAAATCTTCTCCATTGAAAATCGGTGCTAAAACCGGTACCAGCGGAAAAATTTTCGGAAGTGTAACTTCACTTCAGATTACAAGGGCCATTCGCGATCAGAAAGGATATGAGATTGACAGAAAGCGTATTACCATCCCGGAAGAAGTTAAAGAGTTGGGAAGCTATAAAGCCACAATTGACTTTGGAAATGGTAATCATACCGAAGTGGATTTTGAAGTAATAGGAGAATAAAAATTAAGGTACTATTAGTATATGCCCGGCAAAAATCTGCCGGGCTTTTTTATTTTTAGAAATATAAAAAAATTTGTCACTTATAAGTAGATTTATCTATCTTCGTTGAGCCTTTAATGATCTTTACAGTTTGCAATTGTTCTCTGAGCGTTTCGAAGTAAATGTTTCTCTGTTTCATTGGTGCTGTGTTCATTATGGTTTATTCAATTATTTAAAAAAAATTAAGATGAACATTTACGTTGGAAATCTCAGTTGGACAATGACTGAGCAAGACTTACAAGATTTATTCGCTCCTTATGGCGAAGTAACTTCTGCAAAAATTGTTACCGACAAATTCAACAACAACCGGAGCAAAGGTTTTGGTTTTGTTGAAATGACTACTGACAGCGAAGGTCAGGCTGCTATTGATGGCCTGAACGGTTCAGAAATCTCTGGCCGTAGTATCGTTGTTAACGAATCTCAGCCTAAACAAGGCGGTGCCGGTGGCGGATTCAAGAAGAAGAGCTTTGGCAGTGGTGGCGGAAGCGGTGGTGGTGGAAGCCGTGGTGGTTACGGTGGTGGCGGCGGCGGTAGCCGTGGCGGTTACGGCGGCGGAAGCGGCGGTAGCGGCGGCGGAAGAAGCAGCAGCGGTGGCGGTTTTAATAGAAGAAACGACTACTAGTATAATAATGAATAAATCATTAATTCCAGTCCGGCATTTTGCCGGACTTTTTTTTTATATGAACGCTGTTTAATTTGCCACCAAGGCACGAAGAAACACAAAGAAAATTTTGGAATATTTTTGTGTTTCTTCGTGCCTTGGTTCCTTTGTGGCAAATTAAGCCTTAACTATTTCTAAAGACAGGAAATTTTATTAAAAGCACTACCTTAGCCGCAATTTTAAATTAAAGAAGACAGCGATATGGCAGATGTATTCGACAAATTAGTGAAGGATGGCGGGCCGATTGGCCAGCATATGAAAAGAGCTCACGGGTATTTTACGTTTCCAAAACTGGAAGGCGAGTTAGGCAGCAGGATGTTTTTTCGCGGCAAGGAAAAAATTGTGTGGAGTTTAAATAATTATCTCGGAATGGCCAATCATCCCGAAGCAAGAAAGGCTGACACAGAAGCTGCAGCAAAATGGGGAATGGGGTATCCTATGGGTGCCCGTATGATGAGTGGCAACAGTTCTTTGCATGACAAACTGGAAACTATAATCGCAAAGTTTATTGGCCGGGAAGATGTAATGCTCTTAAATTTTGGATACCAGGGTATCATGAGTTGTATAGACGCATTAGTCAATCGCCGTGATGTAATTGTTTATGATGCTGAAAGTCATGCATGTATTGTTGACGGCATACGCCTGCATATGGGTTATAGTTATGCCTATAAACACAATGATGTGGAAGATTGTGAAAAACAATTATCGCGTGCGCAAAAAATGACCGAAAAATCCGGAGGTGGAATATTAGTTATTACGGAAGGTGTATTCGGGATGGCCGGAGACCAGGGTAAACTAAAAGAAATAGTAGCATTAAAAGCAAAATACTCTTTTCGCATATTGATTGACGATGCACATGGCTTTGGAAGCATGGGGCCATCCGGCGCTGGTGCTGATGAACAGCAGGGATGTCAGAAAGGTATTGATCTTTACTTTTCAACCTTTGTTAAATCAATGGGAAGCATCGGTGCATTTATTTCAGGACCTAAAGACGTGCTTTCTTATCTGCGCTATAACACACGCTCACAGATATACGCCAAGAGCCTCCCCATGATTATAGTAGAAGGAATGATTACACGGATGAATATGCTTACAACAATGCCGGAATTAAGAGAAAAGCTTTGGTACAATGTAAACAAACTGCAAAATGGTTTAAGAGAAAGGGGCTTTGATATCGGTAAAACAAATAGTCCGGTAACACCTGTATTTATGAAAGGAGACGTTCCTGAAGCAACAGCAATGATTCTTGACCTGCGTGAGAATTATAATGTTTTCTGTTCAATAGTTGTGTTTCCGGTAATTCCTAAAGGACAAATTATTTACCGCCTGATACCTACAGCTTCACACACTGATGAAGATATAGAATTAACA
>CAXSIE010000156.1:5040-10209 GCA_964237295.1 uncultured Flavihumibacter sp.
CTACAAAAAAGAAACTCGATGCCGGTGAATACAAGGTTGCCGAAATTCCGGATATGGCCGAAGCTTAATTGTTAATTATTAATGATTAACGGTTAGTGGCTGTAGTGTAATAATTTAGAAAAACATCACTCATAATAATTGATCATTAGCCATTAAAAAAAGATCCCGCCGTTAAGCGGGATGCTCTAATCAAATACCATTAACCATTAAACCTTATCCTATGAAAAATCAAAGGTATATATTCAAGTTGAAACATTGGTTTCAACTATAATAATTTTTGGGCATAAAATACTATTGTTGATTAAAATCAACTTATACATAAGGGTAAACCTTGGAAACAAATGAGTAAAAATATTTATTATTAAAGGGACCAGGATAAAAATCCAGCCCCGTTTATTCCAATATCCTATGAAAAACCTTCCTACCAGACATGTAAACAAAATGAATGGTTGCACTTCCCAATTAAATTTTTCTAAGCACAGTTACTCAGGTTTGACGGAACAACCTCTATTCTTAACTTCTTGCTATTTCAGCCAAAGCGCGTAAAAGCATTGCATGCAAGCAACTTAAAGCACTTTATTAAAATGAAAACAAGATTCAGTAAGCAAAACTTAAGGAACTCTGGCCTCATCAAGTGCGAAACTTAAATAAATTAATTATTGCCGCTGATCTGTTACCAACTTGTTTTAAAGTCTTTGCTGTAATTTTCAAAGCTGATGTTATCAAACTTATTCTCTCCAAAATACTTTAACAGTATCTCTATTTCTTTTGGAGTGAGATATCCAGGTATTGCCTGAGGTTCCAAGCCATTAGCTGGTATAATAACCGTAGTTGGGTAAGACAATCTACCTTGAGTGAAGTAAAGGGCTATATCATTTGTTTGATTAGAATAATTGAAATTAAAAAATTTCCCCGACCATGAAATTGTTTCTTTTGTTTCAGCATTCAACTTTACTGTATAAAACTTTTCACGCAGGTAATTAGTTACATTCTTGTTGGAATACGTTTTCTTATCCATCACTTTACACCATCCGCACCAGTCGGTATACAGGTCTATTAAAACAGGCTTTCTTTCCTTTTTAAAAGCAATCTCAGCTTCCTGTAAACTAAGCCACGATAATTTTTCTTTGCTTTGCGCATAAACGGTACCTCCTGAAAAAAATAACACCAGGGAAATAACATTTATTACCTTAACTATATGCATAGTACTTTTGTTTTAATCTTGATAATGTTCATTTTGTGGTTGTTTAAAGATCCATCGATACTTTAAAATTAAACGTAGGTATAATGCACAAAATTGTTATAGCCATAACCGGCGCCAGTGGTTCTATTTATGCAAAAGTAATCCTGGATAAATTAATTTCTTTGAAAGAGCAATGGGATAACCTGAGTGTAGTGATGACAACAAATGCACGGGAAGTATGGAAAACCGAACTGGAAAATGAGGATTATAAAAATTACCCTGTTAGTTTCTTCGGCCAACAGGATTTCTTTGCGCCTTTTGCTTCAGGTTCAGGTCAGTTCAATACCATGATAATCATTCCATGTTCAATGGGTACTTTGGGAAGGATTGCCACAGGATTATCTAACGATTTGATCACACGTGCTGCCGATGTAATTTTAAAAGAAAGAAGAAAGCTCATCTGTGTTATAAGGGATACTCCTTATAATCTTGTTCATATACGCAATATGGAAACAGTAACGCTTGCAGGTGGAATTATTTGTCCTGCAACCCCGTCGTTTTATAGTAAACCAAGATCAATAGAAGCAGTTGCTGCTACTGTTACTGATAGAGCCCTCGACCTTGCCGGACTTAATGTTAATTCTTTCAGATGGGGAAATTAGCTTTCAGCCGTAGGAATTTTTTATAAAATTCAACATTTCAATTTATGCGTAATTCATACAGCTTTTTCAACGAAGGTCCACTTCTTCCACACCAGGATATTTACTTTTATCAAACACAAACTGGTTGTCGTTAAGAGTATCATTACTGCTGAAAGAAGACACAGTATAAGTATACTTATTACCATTTTTCTCCATCACTTTTGTACTGTAGATTGTCCTGGCTGCTTTATCAATATATACCAGTACCTTATGAAAGGGTTTACTCTTGTCTGTCGGCGTCATTTCAATTTCCTGAATCGTTTTTGCACCTTGTTTCTTTTCCCCGTTTAACTTGTATAAAAAATCCTTATCATAAGAATTGGTGAATAATTTTTGAGGAGACATGGTATTTGCTGAGGGATCAAATTTGGAAATGGTTACTTCGTTTGATGCTTTATCATATGTCCAGATATTCTTACCGTCACAAAATATTTCCTGACCGGTGATGCTTACCCTGTACTTAGATCCCTTTAAATATACCGTACCTTTCTTGTTACCCTGAACTTTACCATTGCCATCTTCCACTATAAGATTGAAATTAGACTGTACCCCTTTAAACGTTTTAAATTTAGTGCTTACGTTGTCAAGTATCTTTTTTGCCGCATCATCACTGGTACCTACACTGTTAGTTTGAGCAGTGGCTGAAATACTGACAGCTAATAAAGTAAAAAATAAAATTATGCGAGTTTTCATATGGTTGTATTGTTATTCTTGATTTATAAAGATATCGTAAAGATGGGATGTACCACCCTATTGGTTGCGATGAATACATTTCTGCCTTATTCTTAACATGTTACTAACTTAAATTATATCGCTTAAATGTTCGTTAAGATCAGATTCTGTTTTTATAAGCACATCCCTGACCTTACTTCCCTGGTTTGGCCCTACTATACCGGTAGCTTCCAGCTGATCCATCAGCCTGCCGGCCCTATTGTAACCGAGCTTCATCCTGCGTTGCAGTAAAGAGGTAGAACCCATCTGGTTTTGTACTATTAACCGGGCCGCATCTTCGAATAACGGATCTTTTTCATTCAAATCGAAATTCTTTCCTTCCATTTCCTTTTCGTCTATATACTCCGGTAACAAAAATGGCTGAGGGTACCCTCTCTGACTCCCGATAAAATCTGTTACATATTCAACTTCGGGCGTATCTACAAAAGCACATTGCAGGCGGGTTAATTCACCGTTATAAGAAATGAGCATATCGCCTTTTCCTATCAACTGTTCGGCTCCGCCGGTATCCAGGATGGTGCGGGAATCAATCTTAGACGACACTTTAAAGGCGATACGTGCCGGGAAGTTTGCTTTTATGGTACCTGTGATAATATTTACAGAAGGACGCTGGGTGGCAATGATTAAATGAATGCCTACGGCCCTGGCCAGTTGTGCAAGCCGGGCAATAGGCATTTCCACTTCTTTGCCGGCTGTCATTATAAGATCTGCAAACTCATCAATCACCAATACGATGAAAGGTAAAAACTGGTGCCCTTTCTGCGGATTCAATTTACGTTTGATAAACTTTTCGTTGTATTCCTTTATATTACGCGTACCGGCTTCTTTTAACAGGTCGTAGCGGTTATCCATTTCAATGCAAAGGGCGTTTAAAGTATGAATTACCTTCTTGGTGTCGGTAATAATAGAATCCTCTTCTCCCGGCAATTTAGCAAGGAAGTGCAATTCGATTGTTTTGTAAATACTCAGTTCTACTTTCTTTGGATCTACCAATACAAATTTCAATTGTGACGGATGCTTTTTATAAAGCAACGAAACCAGTATTGCATTCAGTCCTACAGACTTACCCTGACCTGTGGCGCCTGCCATCAGTAAATGAGGCATCGCGGCGAGATCCACTATAAAATTTTCGTTATCTATTTTTTTACCGATAGCGATAGGAAGCGCAAAATTATTACTTTGAAATTTTTCAGATGCCAGCAGCGATTTCATACTCACCACCGTTTTTTTCACATTGGGAACCTCGATACCTATTGTTCCTTTACCTGGTATAGGGGCTATGATTCGAATGCCAAGCGCTGCAAGGCTTAAAGCGATATCATCTTCCAGGTTTTTAATGCGTGAAATACGAACCCCGGCAGCAGGTACAATTTCATACAGGGTTACGGTCGGACCAACAGTTGCTGAAATCTTTTGAATGGCGATATCATAATTTTTCAGTGTGTTGATGATCTGGTTTTTATTTGTTTCCAGTTCTGCAGGATCCTGGATAATCTTTTCACTGCCATGGGTCTCCAACAGGTCAAGTGAGGGATATTTATAATTACTGAGATCAAGGGTAGGTTCATAAGGGTCCTGAATGGTAGTACGTGAAAACACAGGAACCTCTTCTGCCGGTTCTTCATTGGCTGATGTGGAATGCTTTTTAATTTCCAGTTGCAAATCAGCTTCATCCGCTTTTTGTTTGGAAGCAGGCCTGGATTCTTTTTCGCTTTTTACAGGCTTATAAGATGAAGGCAGTTCTTCCTGCACTGATTCATCCACATCCGGTTTTATCAGTTCCAGCTCCATTTCATCCTTCTCTACAAGCTTAAAATCGTTATACGGATCTTTTTCTTCTTCCATTGGCGATATTACCACCACTCCTCCTTCCGACCTCAATACATTCTTTTTTTCTTTTCCTTTTGCTGATGGCTCTTCGATATAAAGTTTCACTTCATCGTTGTTTTCATCATTCTCGTAATCACTGGTATTATTGGCATCGAGCGGTGACAAAGCCTTGGCTTTTTTTGCGAGTTTTGGAACAGTAAACACGGGATTAAAACGCCAGATAACAAAAGACAGTGCCGCTACGAATAATAAAATAGCCGTGCCTACCCATCCTAGCAACTGTGTAAGCCAATCGCTGCTGATTTCACCCACAGCGCCACCCCAGGGGAAACTATTTCCATTTGTAAGAAAGGCAAAGGTGATGCTCAGCACCGGTAATCCTATAATAATATACCGCAGGTTTCTGGCAAGAGAAAATAATTTCTTACCAAATAATAAATTGACTCCTATGATAAAAAAAAATGTGCAGAAAAGGTAAGAAGCAATACCGAACCCGTTAAAAAAGAACTGGTGCGAAACATAAGCACCGAAATTACCCAACAGGTTTTCAACTTTAACTTTAGAAGAATTTAGTAAAATGGATGCATTAGAGGCTTTATCCTGATCCTGCTGCCAGGTAAATAAATAAGATGTAAAAGCTATAAACAGGAATACAGCTACCAGAATAAAAATGGTTCCCAGTATTTTATAGGTACGTTCGTCTTTAACCAACTCCTTCACTTT
>CAXSIE010000157.1:0-6737 GCA_964237295.1 uncultured Flavihumibacter sp.
CCTTTTCAATGATAAGAGGTTCTACATTACCTGATTTGATTTCAAAAGCAAAAGCATCATCTACAGCTTCTTTAGCTTTTGCAGCATGGTTTTGCTGCACACCCACACAAATAGAGTGTTCGGATGAGCCCTGGGTAATGAGGATAACATTGATTTTGTTATGTGCAAATACTTCGAACAAACGCTTGGAAAAGCCGGGGATACCTACCATGCCGCTTCCTTCCAGGCTTAGCAGCGCTATATTATCAATACTTGTTATTCCGCGGATACTCCCTTCATGATGCAATGCCTCACCTTCTATGATAGTTCCATAATCTTTTGGTGCAAACGTATTTTTTATACAGACAGGAATTTTTTTATTTAATACGGGTTGAATCGTTGGGGGATAAATAACTTTTGCACCGAAATGAGAAAGCTCCATTGCTTCCTGGTAAGATATATGCTCAATGATGCGGGTGTTGGCAACAAGCCTTGGATCCGCAGTCATCATGCCGGATACATCGGTCCAGATTTCTATTACCGATGCGTTGGCACCTGCGCCCAGTATAGCAGCAGTAAAATCAGAGCCACCTCTTCCCAATGTAGTGGTAGCACCGCTTGAATCCGATGCAATAAAACCCGGTATTACAAACAAAGTACCGGAAGCAGTTGAAAAATAATTTTCAATGTTTTTATTGGTAGTAACAAAGTCAACTTTGGCATGAGAAAAGTTGGAATCGGTAATAATCAATTCCCTTGAATCTTTCCAGGTGTTTTCTATTCCTTCCGATTGCAGCCTGGAAGAAAGTATCTGAGAAGAGATATGCTCCCCGTAACTAACGATCCTGTCTTTAGTTCTGTCTGATAATTCACCAAGTAAAAACACTCCGTTACAAATATCTTCCAGTTCATTACAACGTTTTTTCACCCAGCTTAAAATACTGCTTTGCCGGGAAACAGGAATCAGTAATTTAACTGTTTCCAGGTGCCGTTGTTCTATCTCCTGTAATTTGGTTTTATAATATTCATCCGCTACTGATGCCAGGGTTCCGCATTGTATCAACATATCGGTAATGCCACCCATTGCTGAAACCACTACCACTATTGTATCATTGCTGATGGTTTCTTTTATAATGGAAACCACAAGATTGATATTTTCAGCTGTAGCAACGGAGCTGCCCCCGAATTTTAAAACCTTCATATGTATGAATTAATTGATTGAAATATAATTATAGGAGGATGGAAAAAACTTTTTTTGTGATCCGGCAAAAAGCCCATGGGATGATATAGCATGATACAACCCTTAGCGGGTTGTAATAATGGTAAAACGCGTAGCAGATAATGCTGTAAAAATGACCGGAGCGATATGAATATAATCAGGTAACATTATTAAACGAGTTTCGAAGGTAGGTAAATTGATTGAAACGTTAAAACGAATTGAAAAATTTGAGTTATTTTCAACCCCCGTAACATCATTGCTGCTTGCTGTAGAATTAGCTTTCGGCCTTCAATTATCAGCTGTCAGAAGGAAACGCAGTAGGAACTGATTCCTGATAGCTGATAGCTGACGACTGATAGCAGATGCGTCAATTACAGTAATTATAACACTAACATTATATGTCTAATCAATCTTCCTATGGTTTGCAGCACTTTAAAGATTATGTCGGCCTCAAGTTTCAGCTTTATAACAGTTTCTTCAACTCCCTGCCTTTTCACCGCATAGAAAGGACGGGCATCCTGCTTTCGCTTCTTCTAACCTATTGTGAAGACGGATATAAAAAAAGGCAAAGCCCGGTACAGATTATTGACGATTTTTTTAAAAAGCATACTTCCTATGTTCAGGAAAGGGAAAAGGTAGACGTATTATTTCGCTTTATTCAGTATGTAGAAAGGCAGGTAGTACTGTTTGATGCGCTGGAAGACGCTGCATTTAAAGAGGTAAATGATGTGCAGGGGCTTGGCAGTTTGAAGCAACTTGAATCGGAGGTCATCAACAACAACAAGCAGGAACAGCTCACTGATAAATTACAAGACTTTGCTATACGATTGGTATTAACTGCACATCCTACACAGTTTTATCCCGGATCAGTATTGGGAATAATAAATGATCTTTCCAAAGCCGTAAAGGATAATAATGCGAGCCAGATAAATCTGTACCTGCAGCAGTTAGGTAAAACCGCCTTTCTGAAAAAACAAAAGCCTACGCCTTTTGACGAAGCGATCAGTTTGATATGGTATCTGGAAAATGTTTTTTATGATGCGGCAGGACAAATTATTTCGTTCTTCAAAAATGAATTTCCCAATACGGTTCCTGATAACAATCCCATTATCACCATGGGTTTTTGGCCGGGTGGCGACCGTGATGGGAACCCCAATGTAAGGGTTGATACTACGTTAAAGGTTGCTGATGCGCTTCGCGATGCCATTATTAAATGTTATTACTTCGATGTGCGCCAATTGAAACGCCGGCTTACTTTTAAAGGTGTTGATACGATTCTTGCTGAGCTGGAAACCAGGTTGTTCAATAATATATTTGTTCCCGAGCAACACACGGAGCTTACCAAACAATACATTATTGATTCCCTTCTTGAAATCAGGAACATACTCATTTATAATCATAATGGTTTATTTCTTCACCTGGCAGATGACCTCATTAATAAAGTACATGTATTTGGTTTACACTTTGCCTCCCTTGACCTCCGGCAGGAAAGTAGCGTTCATGGTAAAGTGTTGGAATCTATTGCTGAGAAAGAGCAGCTTTTGCCTGCCAACTATACCAGCTTGCAATCGGATGAAAAAGAAAAATTACTGATTGAAGTTACCGGAGAAGTAAACAATACTTTATATGAGGAAGGGATCATCAGGGATACCTTGGAAAGTATGAAAGCAATCAAAGAAATTCAGCGTAATAACGGAGAAACAGGTTGCAACAGGTATATAATCAGTCAATGCAATAGTGCATTGAATGTTCTGGAAGTGTATGGGTTGTTTTTATTAAGCGGATGGAAAAAGGAAGAACTTAATATTGATATAGTTCCGCTGTTTGAAACAGTGGAAGACCTGATGCAGGCCAAAGCAATCATGAAATCTTTGTACGAAAACAAGGGATATCGTGATCATCTTATTCGAAGGGGCAAGAGACAAACTATTATGGTAGGTTTCTCGGACGGAACAAAGGACGGCGGATATCTTATGGCTAACTGGAGTATTTACAAAGCAAAGGAAAAACTTACTCAAATTTCCGAATCGCATGGTATTGATGTGGTGTTCTTTGATGGCCGTGGAGGCCCACCAGCAAGAGGTGGGGGAAAAACGCATAAGTTTTATGCATCTATGGGAAAAAATATTTCCAATAAGGAAATACAATTAACGATACAGGGACAAACAGTGAGCTCTAATTTTGGCACTATTGATTCCGCCCAATACAATATAGAGCAATTACTGAATGCCGGTATTTCTAACGATCTTTTCTCTACCCGATATATAACACTGCAGGCAAATGAAGAAAGTTTGATACAGGACCTGGCAGAGGAAAGTTTTAAAGCCTATAGCGCTTTAAAGAATCATCCAGACTTTATGGAGTACCTGATGCATGTAAGTCCCTTGAATTTTTATAGTGAAACAAACATCGGTAGCCGGCCTGCCAAGCGTGGTGGTACTTCTAAAATGACTTTGAAAGACCTCAGGGCCATTCCTTTTGTTGGAGCGTGGAGCCAGCTAAAGCAGAATGTTACCGGCTATTATGGTGTTGGTGTGGCTTTGCAGGAATTGGAAAAAAGAGGTCGGTTGAATGAGATAAAAGAATTGTATCAACATTCCATGTTCTTTAAAACGCTTATTGATAATTGTGAGATGGCAATGAAAAAATGCTTTTTTCCACTTACGGAATTTTTGTCGAACCACCCAAAGTATGGTGAGATCTGGAATATGATTTACAATGAGTATGAGCTCACTCAAAAATATATTTTCATGCTTTCAGGCAAAACCGAATTGATGGCGGATTATCCGGTGGAGCAGTTGTCTGTGCAGATGCGTGAACGGATAGTGCTACCGCTAACAACCATTCAGCAATTTGCTATTGCCCGCATCAGGGAAATGGAGGAACACCTGGTTAACGACCCGATAAAAGAAGTGTATGAAAAGTTAGTTATTCGATGTTCATTCGGTATCATCAATGCAGGCAGGAACTCCGCGTAATAACTTGTTTTTTAACCACAGGGTGAAGGCCAGAGGTTAGGAAAGAGGTTTCACAGAGAACATTCTCTGTGAAACCTCTTTCCTAACCTCTGGCCTTCACCCTGTGGTTAAAGAAAAATATTAAAATGTATAGATAGCTGCTATTAAGAAGCTGCCGGCTGAGGAAGTACCGGTATTATTACTTTTTATAAAAATATCTTCACTGGCAGTATCTACACGAAACTCGGGTATGAGTATGAAGGAACTGACTTTAATGTTAGCCGATAAAGTTGTTGCGAAAACAGTGCCCCCTCTATTATGAGGGGCATAAACTTTAAGTTGATCTTTATCAGAAAAGTATTCACCTCTTAAGGTAAGGCCGAAAGAACTTGAAGGATCAAGATTGAGGTACAACGCCGAGCCCCACCAGTTTTTAGCATCGTTAAATCTTCCGGAGGATCTTGTTTTGGTACTATTAACAGTACCGTTATAACCAATGCTGAATTTACTGCTTAGCTTAGCAGTTAATACAAGATCAAACTGACTTGATTTTGAAGTGTCTATTGCCTGTCCACCCACATAGTTCAGGTATAGCTTAAAATTGTCACTTGCTGCCAGGCTGTACTGGGCAAGAAAGAATTTTTTATTCAAGGCACCGGCGGGCACATATTTGTAATCTGTAGGATTGGCTATGCCCAGCATAACACCGCTTTTGCCTTTTGTAAGATCTACTTTGAAGCCTGTGTGAGAAAATGGTCCGTTTGTAAACATGTAAGACATGCTGTAATTACGATTGGCATAAGCATCCACCAGTTCATAACCCACATGAGTAGCCCAGGTTCCTGCAGTAAATTTCACCCACGGAGCAGGAGCATAACTGATGTAGAGTTGTTTGATAGCACTGAATACAACATCACGGCCATTGCCATTATCATCGGTATAACTGAATTCACGGGCTCTTTTACCAAAACCCAGATCGGCAACCATGTCTAATTTACTTGTTTTGTGTTCCAGCTTAACCGTAGCCATTCCCAATTCAAAGCTGTTATGAGAATTGGTAAAGCTGGTGCGATTGTTAGCCTGGTTCTTTGCAAAATCGTACCGGTAATAAATATCCACAGATCCGGTAACTGAAAGGGCTGGTGCAGGATGGGTAGAGTCAGTTTGTGCATTAGCCATTAGTGAATACACCACTGTAAACGTTGACGCAAGGGTTTTTTTAAGCATCTAAGAATTGTTTTTGGGTTATAAATGGAACAATCTAAATTTATCTTAATAGTCTTCAACAAGGTAGTTGAAGAAGTGAGCTTATGTGCATCAGGATATAAGACCTGCTATCCTGCATTGCTCTATATTATCCCAGGGATCGGATCTGTAACATGAGATTGAAGGGCTGATTCAACAATAGATAATGGTTATCAAAAATTCCGATAGAATATGATGTCTATTAGGGAGGTAAAAGCTTAAAAAAAGGGAACTACCTAAAGTTCCCCTTTTTTATTTATGTTTTAAATGTTAGAGAGCATTTGTTCTTCCACACCATTTTTATTATTCACCAACATGGTGCCTTGTAAATAATTTTCATTATGCTGTGTTGAATCCAGGCCTAAAGCTTCTTCTTCAGAGCTAACTCTTATCGGCTGAATAAGATTGATCAACTTGAATATACCATACGATACGGTAAAACTATAGGCTACCACTATAAGCATTCCTTTAAGCTGGGTAAAAAAGAAGGCCCAGTTGCCATACAGGGCACCGTTTGCCCCGGCGCTGTTAACGGCAGTAGTAGCAAAAAGCCCGGTCATTAACATACCTACCATTCCGCCAATGCCATGACAAGGAAATACATCTAAAGTATCATCCAGCTTCGATTTAGACCTGTAGTAAACAGCGATATTTGAAACGATAGCTGCGAAAACACCTATAAAAATACTTTGGGGAACCGCTACAAAGCCAGAGGCGGGCGTTATAGCTACCAGACCTACAACAGCACCGATACAAAATCCCAATACTGAAGGTTTTTTACCTCTTAGCACATCAAAAAACATCCAGGAACAGCCTGCAGCTGCAGCAGCAGTATTGGTGGTGGCAAACGCTGAAACAGATAGTGCATTAGCCCCCAGAGCAGAGCCGGCATTAAATCCGAACCAGCCAAACCATAGTAACCCGGTGCCAATTAAAACATAAGGAATATTAGCAGGTGGAACCTCTGTGTGTTCAATATGAGACTGTCTGCGTTTCAGCACAAGTGCGCCGGCTAACGCTGCACAGCCTGCTGAAATATGTACCACGGTACCACCTGCAAAATCAAGCACACCCATTTTTGCAAGGAACCCTTCAGGATGCCAGGTCCAATGTGCCAATGGAGCATATACTAACAAACTGAAAAGAACTATAAAAAGTATATACGAAGTAAAACGAATGCGTTCGGCTACCGCTCCAACTACCAGGCCAGGTGTAATTATAGCAAACATCAATTGAAACAATGAAAACAGTAGTAATGGAATTGTCATTGCAGAAGTAGCGCCGTGTAAGAGGGGCGCTCCGGAAGTAACTCCTTTAAAAAATAAAAAAGTGCCGGG
>CAXSIE010000157.1:6749-9018 GCA_964237295.1 uncultured Flavihumibacter sp.
TACCAGAACCCATAAAATACTTACCACACCTGCAGCCACCACACTTTTAATCATTGTTGACAGTACATTCTTACGGTGAACCATACCTCCGTAAAAAAATGCCAGTCCGGGTGTCATAAGAAATACTAAAGCCGTAGCTACTATTATCCAGGCTATGTCTGAAGTATTGTATTTACCATGGTCATCAAAATTAGGAAGCGTCGGAATAAAGATTGAGGCGATCGCCACAATGGACAATACTAAAAAAGGCGCTACCTGTTTGAAAGTGAGATTTTTCATTAAAGACAGTTTAAATGAACATTAAAAATATATATATACGAATTAAAATTTTAGGTATAGTTGCTGGCTCTGACAATTGTTTTATATGCTCCCAAATATAAATAAATTTAATGTACAAAAAAATTTAAGCTTTTTATTATTGAAAGTTTTATAATGAATTGATAGTTATAAGTATAAATTTCTGGTAGTAACTAAAAAGCCGGTATGCACTGCATACCGGCTTTTTAGTTACTACCAGAAATTTAAAAACTTGCTACATGGTGGTCTTTACTTTCCAGTAATGAATATCCAACAAGATATTCATCCACTTTACGGGCACATTCCCTTCCTTCGCTTATGGCCCAAACCACCAGGGATTGGCCGCGTCGCATATCTCCTGCAGTAAATACTTTGGCAATATTTGTCTGGTACATTTTTTCAGAAGCTTTTACATTGCCTCTTTCATCCAGTTCAATTTCCAGCTCCTGCAAAAGGCCCTGATGCTGTGGGTGGATAAAACCCATTGCCAGCAATGCCAGTTCACAGGGTAGTTCTCTTTCTGTTCCGGCAATTTCTTCAAAGCCGGCAGGCCTGTCCTGGTCGGCAAATTTCCATGCCAGGTCAATAATTTTTAAAGCTTTTAAATTTCCGTTTTCATCGCCAATAAATTCTTTAGTAGCAACACCCCATTGGCGGTCTGCACCTTCTTCATGAGAAGAAGAAGTTTTTAAAGTCATCGGGTATGTGGGCCAGGGCATGTATTGTGTTCTGCTTTGTGGCGGACGTGGCATCAGCTCAAATTGTGTTACCTTTCTTGCTTCATGACGATTGGAGGTTCCTACGCAGTCACTGCCGGTATCCCCACCACCGATTACTACTACATTTTTACCGGTTGCAAAAATGTCTTCGCCGCCAACATTTTTTTTGGTTACCCGCTTATTTTGTTGTTTTAAAAACTCCATTGCAAAGTAAACGCCCTTTAATTCACGGCCTGGAATTTTCAGGTCACGTGGTATGGTTGACCCACCTGAAAGTACGATGGCATGATACTCTCTTAACAGGTCGTTGATACTTACATCAACCCCAACATTAGCATTGCACCGGAATGTAATGCCTTCCTCTTCCATGAGCTTCAATCTTCTGTCAATAACCCATTTTTCCAGTTTGAAATCCGGAATGCCATAACGCAACAACCCGCCGGGTGCATCATCTCTTTCATACACAGTTACAGTATGTCCCGAATAATTTAATTGAGCGGCAGCAGCAAGGCCTGCAGGTCCTGAACCTACCACTGCTACTTTTTTGCCTGTCCTTGAATTTGGTTTGCGTGCCTGAACAAAACCTTTATCGAAAGCTATTTCAATAATGTGTTTTTCAATTTCTTCAATGGTTATCGCCGGTTGGTTTATTCCCAAAACGCAGCTTGTTTCGCAGGGTGCAGGACATATTCTGCCCGTAAATTCAGGAAAATTATTAGTGGAGCTTAATATTTCATAAGCTTCCAGCCAGTTTTTACGATATACTGCGTCGTTGAATTCAGGTATGATATTACCAAGCGGGCACCCGTGATGACAAAACGGGATGCCACAATCCATGCATCGCGCCGATTGCTGATTTAGTTTTTCATCGGGGTATCTTTCTATAAATTCCCTGTAATCATGTATTCTTTCCTGCGGCAAACGTTTTGCAGGAAGTTCTCTTGTAAATTCCATAAATCCAGTTGGTTTGCCCATTGTGTTATCCTCCGATTTGCTTGTTGCGAAAATGTTAGTGATGATATTCAGGTTATCAGCCGTCAGTTATCAGGAGTACAACTCTAGAGTTGTCTTCCTGATAACTGACGGCTGATAGTAAACAGGTTTATACTTTTTGTGCCAGGCTTTTTTCGGCATTTACTTTCAATGCTTTCTTATAATCTTTAGGAAATACTTTTACAAAGTTTTTTACCTGGTTGTCAAAATCATTTAGTACAAACCGGGCTACGGAACTGTTTGTATATGTGTAATGTTTA
>CAXSIE010000157.1:9028-10205 GCA_964237295.1 uncultured Flavihumibacter sp.
CGTTTTCAGACAATTCATCCAGGTCAATCATTTCCATATTACATAATGAAGCAAACTGGTTTCTTACATCATACACATAAGCAATTCCTCCGCTCATTCCTGCAGCAAAGTTACTCCCGGTTTCTCCCAGAATAACCACATTACCACCCGTCATGTACTCGCAGCCATGGTCGCCCACACCTTCAACCACTACATTTGCGCCCGAGTTACGCACCCCGAAACGTTCTCCGGCTTTACCTCTTATAAAAGCATCACCCGAAGTAGCGCCATATAATGCAACATTTCCGATAATAATATTTTCTTCAGGAATGAAAGCAGCTTCGTGTGAAGGATAAACAATCAGCCTTGCACCGCTTAAGCCTTTTCCAAAGTAGTCGTTGGAATCACCTTCAAGCTCTAGGGTTACTCCTTTCGTATTAAATGCTCCAAAGCTTTGTCCGGCAGTACCGGTAAATTTAAAATGTATAGTGTCGTCCGGAAGTCCTTCCGCTTTATAGCGTTTACTGATCTCATTAGAAAGAATAGTGCCTGCAGTGCGGTCTATATTTCTTATTGGAAAAGCCGCGGAAACTTTTTGTTGGTTTTCAAGTGCAGGTTGTGCGGCTTGCAGCAGTTTCCAATCCAGCACATCGGTTAAGCCATGATCCTGTTCTTCCATTTTATGCAACCCTGTATATAAGGAAGCAGGTTCTTTATAAAGAATCGGGGAAAGATCCAGTTTCCTGTATTTCCAATTGGTAATGTTATCCCTCTGTTCGAGGTACTCTACCTGGCCAACCATTTCATTTACTGTTCTAAAGCCAAGCTCAGCCATTATTTCCCTGAATTCCTGTGTAAGGAATTTGAAAAGATTCACTACATGATCTGCATTACCTGTGAAGCGCTTCCTTAATTCTTCATCCTGCGTAGCTACTCCAACCGGGCATGTATTCAAATGACATTTGCGCATCATAATGCAGCCCTCCACTACCAATGCTGCCGTAGCAACACCCCATTCTTCAGCACCCAGCAGCGTGGCAATGGCAATGTCTCTACCTGTTTTCAACTGGCCGTCGGTTTGTACAACAACCCTGCTGCGCAGTTTATTTCTTACCAGTGTTTGATGGGTTTCCGCAAGACCAAGTTCCCACGGTAGTCCTGCGTGTTTGAGTGAACTGATCGGTGAGGCACCGGTTCC
>CAXSIE010000158.1:0-10202 GCA_964237295.1 uncultured Flavihumibacter sp.
CCACGGATGGTGCCATATATACCGATTTAACTACTGCAGGTCAGGGTTTTCCTTCCTTAAACAAACACATGGATGGTTCAAGGAATTCATTAAACGATGTAATAGGGCACAGAGACTTTGTTTTGGCCCGATCAGCCGAAACTTATTTAATAGCTGCCGAAGCAAAGATCAGATTGGCCCAGGCTGGTCAGGGTAGTTATTCAGATGCCTTGACTTACATCAATGCAGTTAGGATACGGGCTCAATATAATAATGGGGAAAACCGATCAGCATACAATGATGGAGGTAATACATTGCAGTCGGCTTCACTTCAATCACCAGGAGTTGGCAATTCATTTTATCCGGGAAATTCATATTATGAATCAAATAATATTTCGGCAACCACCGCAGCTTCTGCAAGTTTGGCTATTGCCAGTATTGCCGCATTACCTGCACAAGATGAATATATTATTAGTGCTTTAGGCTTATCCAGTAGTTATGACAGGATGTTATGCTTTGTTCTTAACGAACGTTCTCGTGAATTATGTGGTGAATTTAAACGTTGGGAAGATTTGGCAAGAACTCAAACTTTAGTCAAGAGGGTGCAAGTCTTTAATCCTGAAGGTGGACCGAACGTAAAAGCTTACCACACTTTACGACCAGTACCACAACCTTTTCTGGATGGTATTCAGGCAAATGGACTAGCCCTGACCGGATCGCAAAAACAAGCAATGCAAAACCCCGGATTTTAAATGTCTCGACCAATAATCAGTCTGCTGTTAATTGAAAGTTGATATTGAATAGATAATGTATAATGGGCTTTCGTAAGCGATATACGTTATAGCTCACCAATCATGTTTTACCTACAGCCATTTATGGTGTTCCTGTGAATATGGAATGCAGGCTGGTAGTCAATTTAATAAAAGAATGTCAATAAGAAGATCCCTCAATGGCAAGAAACTTGCTCATTTAGGTATCTTCTTTTTTACATGACAAATCATCTGCAAACAACATGATCTGCTCAGCATCGATAGAAGCAAGCTTTACTACAAACCGGCTGCAGAAAAGCCCGAGAATGTACAGATGATGAACATTATGGACAAGCATCTAACGGCTCACCCACCAAAGAAGAAAGGAGTAATAATTAATATCAAGTAAGTGATTGATAGCTTGTTGTTCACAGTGCAGAAATAATGTTAGATTAAAAATAAATTGAGTTTTGTTGTTTCCGTAACATCAAATTATTTAAATTAATACTTCCACAATTAATTTCTTTTTCGTTTATTAATGAATGTGCTGGCGTGCTGGTGTATAATGAAATTCTATAAAAAAGATTTTGCTCTTTCAGGCTAAGTCCTGTTCGCAACATACCAGTTGCTCCTTCAACCGCCAAGCTGAGGATTACGATGTAAAAACCACTCGATTCTTTTGGATTAATGGTTCTTTTTAACGAAGATGGTTTATGAATACTGTTATCTAAAAAAGATTCTAAATCTGCCAGACCATAATTAAACAAGGGGAATTTATCAAGTGTCATTGTGTCGGCAGGAACCAATACTTTAAAGTATTTACCAGGTAAATACGGAACCTCATATGAATCTACAGGAAAGTTAATCTTCAATTCCAGAGGATTATCTGTTTCATTAATTATCCGAGTCCAAAATACAGCATAAAAATATGACTCGCCATTAGGATCAGTATATTTCATTCCACCTCTTGGAAAGCCGTTTTGTATTATCAGGCGCTTACCGATAGCATCAGTATACACATACTTAGTGTGAATATTACGTTCATCAGCTCCGGGGGAAGTAACTATGTCTTTGGTTTCGGACTTGATAATTTCTTTTGGGAGGTCTGGTTTGTTTTGACCTCCACAGGAGGTGTGAAAAACAACCATCAGGAACAAAGCATATAGTTTTACGTATTTCATCATTTCCCCCTTTTTTATCACAAGAAGTTTTTCAAGTTCTCGCCGTGTCTCCTGTTTGGATTTTTTGATTAGCTATGGACACGGGTGTTGGATCTACTACTTGCTTTTTCTAAACAATGTGCAGTGTCCACTGCTTAAGCACAGCTAAAAGTGAAGTCGTCGCGAGAACCTGAACCTATTCAGCATGGTTTTGACATTAAACTAACAACCTTCTTTCCACTTCAAATTCTTTGTACGACCCTGGTCTTTAATCGCTTTCATCATGGATGCATCTAACATTTTATCCTTGGTGCTTTGGGGAGTATTTTTATAGATATATTCCTGCCGTTTTTTATTGAGGGATTGTATCCCGGCCTGAATCTTTGTACGCTCTTCCGATTTTCGCCTGATGTATAACTTGCGCTGCTCTATGCTCATGGTGCGCATTTCTGTGGGCAGGTCGTCTGACCTGGTTTCCGTAATTACTTTTTCATTGTCTTTTGCGGCATCCACCAGATCCCAACTGGAGTTCTTATAGGCGTGTGAGCTCTTGCAAAAGCTGCGCTCCGCTATATTAGCCAATCCATAACTCGCTGCATTTTTATCCTGCACAATTTGTTGTTCCTTCCTGGATTCACCTGACGCTCCGTAGTAAACATAGGTCGCGTTAAGTTCATCGTTCAACGAGGCAATCTGATCATCGTATGGTGTTTGCACATAGACAGTCTTGCTATTTTGTTCGATGCTCATAAATGCTCCGCCTGTTAATGCCGCACCACGCTTCCAACTCAAAGCGATGCCGTCATTAAAATCACCGCAGTAAATGGTGTTCACTACAACTCCCTTTTCCTTTGCCTCACCACAGGCTAGCTCGTACGGTACACTTCCCATCGTAAATGGTTCGTTGCCTGCAATAAAAATCATTTTCAAATCAGCATTGGAGGCGGACCAGGCCAATTGATTCAAAGCAGTTTTAATCACCTGTCCGCAAAATTCATCTCCGCCACTGGTGCTTAGTGAAAACAGCTTCTCCGACATAACATCAAGGTCTTCAGTTAAAGCGCTTACCCGGCGAATATAGCCTTCATTAGACGAAAGCCTGTCATTGCCATATTCATATAGCGCAATCTTAATATTGGGCTGCTTGCCATCTCCGCTTTTGGCCGCGGCCACTTCATTTACAATCTTCCACAACTGCGATTTTGCCTGATCGATCAGACCATCCATACTGTTGCTCGTATCAAGCAAAAGAGCGATCATGATCGTTTGATCTTTTGCAGGGGCAACATCATTGTGTTTGTCCGTTTTAAAGCTCGTGAAAAGGAATGCCACCAGAAATACAAGGGGTTTTGAGAGAATACGGTAATGACGAAGTAGTTTCATAATCGTGTGTGTTTATTTTAATAAAGCGTATGTGTTTGTTCAGGTCCTCGCGGTGTCTCACTTTTGGATTTTATGATTAGACATGGACAAACGAAAACGGGAACGTTTTTTCAACTCCTTCATAAAAAAGCTATTTTTATTTTGGGTAACCAAACCTACGTACAAATGGGAGGGGCACTAGTAAACCGCTTGTAAAAAGAATGTAAATGGATGTAAATTTTTCCCATACTGCGTTCAAAAGCCTGGCAATAAAGCTTCGGCTGTCATCGTGATCGCCTTTTTACGCCATTTTCATATTCGCTGCTTTCGGTACGAAGAGTTCCGAAAGTGTATATCAATCGTACAAAAGAAATGTAAATGCGTTTAAATGCTGCTTTAACCACCTTTTTCAATAAGTGGTTGGTGGTGAGTTCCGGTATTTCCATCTGATGCTCCTCATTTTTTCACTGCCTCGTATTTCAGAAAAAATTCCAATCGCGACTTACGGGCGAAATAAGTGAACCTCATTATCGGTTAGACTAGTCATCGGTTGCTGCAGGCGGGTGACCCAATCTCGCGTGTATTGCCGGTTACCGAGATTAAAAAAGGTACGTTTCTACTCAAGTTCGAAAATGAATTCGTCTTTAACCGCCTTTGTATGTTGTCTGCTTTGTTGTAAGTGCGGAATGCCTTTTCTGTTTTATGGCCGCTGATGGCCATGATTAGTTCGCCGGGCTTTCCCGCCAGATATTCATTTGTACAGAATGAACGTCGTGCGGTATGAGAAGATACCCAGGCGTATTTAGGTCTGACTATCTGCGGGTCTATCAATTCTTTCATATCCTTTCACTTACAATCCCGGCTGATTATCCCACAACTTTTTTAGCATCCTGGCCTTTTTAATGTGGTCAACTTTGATGTTTTTTTAAAGCTATTTCAGGCTTATGACCCCTGATGGCCATGATTAAATCACTGGGTGTTCCATCAAGGTATTCGATAGTATAGAATGATCGCCGGGTATTATTTACAAAGTTTACACTTTTATTTACAATCTAAGTTTCTCAGGCTGAAAGAAATCAAAGTAATTTGGCTGGATCAACTTTGACCGGATATGAAAAACAAGAAATGTTTTAGTGTTTACTACAAAACGAAAGAATGGCGCCGCATTGACTGCTATCAGAACTATGCAGCTATTATCAATATTAAATAAATAAATAAGTTGTGAAATACATACTCATCTATACTTTGTTCTTAATGTCTGTCTTTCACACTTCCTATGGACAAAACCAAACAAACGTACCACAAGATAATATCAAGTCCAGTAGAGCAGGATACTCCGAGTCTCAACTTAAAGAGGCGGCCACTTCCAAAGTGCCTATGAGTATGGTTCGGAATGTAAAGCAAGATAGGAACGGAAACATTTTGATTGCTTCTTACTTAGGCGTGTTTCGATACGATGGAAAATCGTTTACCAATATAACAAGTACAATAAATTCGCCCAGCTTCTGGGATGTTCTGGAAGATCGAAAAGGAAATCTTTGGTTCGGTACCAGAGATTCGGGTGTTTATTATTACAATGGTAAATCCTTTCAGCATTTTACAACAAAGGATGGGCTTGCCAGTAATTCAGCTCTTCATATTTATGAAGATAAAGCCGGTAATATTTGGTTTGGTACTGGAGGTGGAGCAAGCCGTTACGATGGGAAATCTTTTCGAAATTTTACAACGAAAGAAGGACTTCCCAATAACGATATTAATACTATCATGGAAGACAAAACGGAGAAATTATGGTTTGGTACAAGGGGCGAGCTCTGTTTTTATGATGGAAAAACATTTACCGTTTTAAAAAACGAGGATGGTAAAGCCTTTAACAACATTTGGTCAATAATCGAAGATAAAAAAGGAAGCATTTGGTTCGGTGACGTTGATGGTCTTTGGCGCTATGACGGCAGAACCTTTACTAACGTGTCGCAGAGGGGGGCTTATGCAATAATCGAAGATAAAAAAGGAAACATCTGGACTACTGGTGCTGTAAACTTCGAGCTCTGGGCACTTTCACGTTATGATGCAAAGTCCTTGTACAATAAAATGCCCACTGTAACAGAAATTAAGTCAGGAGGAAGAATGGATTTTTTGGGGATATGGGAAGCTAACGATGGAAGTATTTGGTTTGGATCTGGAGGTGGGGTGCATCGTTATGATGGAAAGACCATCACAGACTTTAGAAGAAAAGAGGATCAGAAATAATGTGTATAGCCGGCAATTTGAAAAGACCCGAACCATTAGCGACAAGCCAAAGACAACTATCTAACTATTAGCTTTCAAAATAAAACTTATGAAAAACACTGCAACTCTTTTAACATCACTGCTCCTTATACTTGTTGTATCCACTGAAACCTTTGCTCAATTAACGTCTCAAAAAATTGATTCATTAATGGAAAATGCATTGGTAAAGTTTAAGGTAGCTGGCGCAGCTGTCGCCATTGTTAAAGATGGTAAAGTAATTCACCAAAAAGGGTATGGGCTAACTTCTGTTACAACAAAAGAAGCGGTCAATGAATACACCAATTTTCAGATTGCATCAAATACCAAAGCATTTACAACGGCTGCACTTTCTATTTTAGTGGATGAGGACAAACTGAAATGGACCGATAAAGTAAAAGACCACCTGCCTGAATTCAAAATGTATAATGATTATGTAACGGAGAACTTTAACATACAGGACCTCTTAACGCATCGCAGCGGACTCGGATTAGGTGCCGGCGATCTGATGTTTTTTCCTGATGGTTCCAATTTTACCATGAAGGATGTTTTGACCAGCTTTCAATACTTTAAACCTGCTTCTGCTTTTCGAACCAAATATGATTATGACAATTTACTCTATATCGTGGCAGGGGAAGTAATTGCCAGGGCCAGCGGTATGAGTTATGAAGCATTTGTTCAAAAACGAATCATCGAGCCTTTACAAATGAAAAATACATTTGTTGGCAGCTTGATGAAAGACAAACACAACCTGGCAACACCGCACTCATCAGTGTCCGGATCCATAAAAGTAATTGACGCCCAAGTGGTAGGAATTGGTAGCGCTGCCGGCGGTATATTCTCGAATGTAGCGGATATGTCAAAATGGATGCTCGTTCAATTAAACAGAGGTAAGTATGGAGCTGATCTGAAAACATCATTATTTTCCTGGAAAAACCACAATGAAATGTGGCAGTTACATACTGTTTTAGAAACCAATCGGGACCCCAGATATAATTCCCATTTTAGCGGCTATGGTTTAGGTTGGTTCTTAACCGATGTAAAAGGAAATTTAAAAGTATCGCACACCGGCGGTTTACCGGGAATGGTATCCGAAGTAACTATGTATCCCGATCTAAATTTGGGAATCGTCATATTAACTAATTCAGATGAGGGTGGCGCACTTTTTTCGGCAGTCTCAAATACAATTGCAGACAGTTATTTAGGCCTGGACGATTTTGGCTGGACGGATAAAATAGCAGGATGGATGCAATATCAAAAGAATATGAGTGATGTAGTAACAAAAAAGGTTTGGGAAAAAGTTGAGTCAGCAAAGAACGTAAAAGTAAAAAACGAAGACTTTATCGGAATATATGAAGACAGTTGGTTTGGAAAAATTGAGGTGTTTGAAAAAGATAAAAATTTATGGTTCAAGTCTTACCGCTCTCCAAAATTAAATGGTCCGATGGCTTTTTATAACGCCAATACATTTGCTATAAAATGGGAATATCAGGCTATGAATGCCGATGCATTGGCAATCTTTTCATTGGATGAAACAGGCAAAGCACAATCAATTAAAATGAAAGGCATTTCGCCAAATATTGATTTTAGTTTTGACTTCCAGGATCTGGACTTAAAAAGGAATGATGATTTTAAAGCTTATGAAGGATACTATAGATTTCAATTTGAACCAGGAAAAGACGTGTATATAAAGATAATAACCAAAAATAACCATCTGGTTTTGATTGAAACATGGAATGGAGCGGAAATTACCTTTGAGCAGAAGTCCGAATTGGAATTTTTTAATGAATCAAGAAATTACCCGCTCAGGTTTACTAAAACCAAAGAAGGTGCCATCATTCAAGTTCTTGTACACAATAAGGATTTATGGAAAAAGGCTGATGATTATAAGCCATAATTAAAGCTGCTATTAGAATGATTTCAGTTCAAATAAAGACTTTCGAAGGTTATTGTAAATAATGACGGGATGGACTGGTAATTTTCTTAATCAAAAATGGTCTTGTTAAGCTATGAATATGAGTTTCTTTGAACGATATTATTAATGTCTTTTCAACTGAAAGGATTTCAAATTTATCAGAGGACTGTCCATAGGGTAGCAATTATTTACAAAAACACCCCATCACATAGAACATGGATTTTTAACGCAAACACTGGTACGATGTGGGGGGTGTTTTTGCAGTCTTTATCTTATTTGGTGTCCTTGTCAGTCACACCCGTCTTTCAACTACCAAATTGTTATGTGGCTAAGCTTGATAAGTCTGTTTTGTCATCAACTGGAAGAGTATCGTATTGTCGGAACTTTTCCCGGCATGTTGAATACAACTTTGTATAAAAGCAAAACGCCGGACCGTTACCCTTTAAACACCAATACGGTGTTTTATATTAATGTCATTGCTGGCTGGACGTTTATCCTCTGGCTGCACTGTTTGCGGAGAAGGCAATCTGGCTAGGCATGGCGACCATTATTGATGCAACCCTTGTCCACACACCTAGAAGAAGCAGCAGCGGAGCTGCTACTTCACATCACCTTTTGAAGGCTTGCTCATAAAATCTTTCCTGCCATGTCCTGCCTGTGCAAGCCTCCTTCTATACCTTTAAGTACATGGCCCCGGTTTACAATGATAAGAAGGTATTAGTCTTTGTTGCCATCTGTCCAAATGGTATTGTAGGTTACAGGTTTAAATTTTATAGCAATGGCTGCCGCTTTATTCATGTGCTCTGTTACTTCATGGACAGCAAAGACATTCTGATAATCCTGAAGTGAAGCCCATTGAGCATAGTTGGTTACAGTCTTGCCATCGTCACCCATGTGAACATTGGCAGAAATGTAACCGGGCATTTTGCTCAAAATTTTTTCACTCGCCTCTTTTAGGCTCTCAAATAATTCATTTTGTTTTTGAGGGTCAACTGTGAAAACGTTAATAAGTGTGCAAATTCTTTTGTTACTGTCAATAGTTGTCATGTAATTTATTTTATTTTGATAATATCGTTTACTGCTTTCTATTACTTTTTATTTTCTTCAATAAGTTTTACCATAGTGGAGTTGAATGATGAAATTTTAGTTTCTAAAATAGAAAAAAATTCAAGGTCAGCATTTTCTACATATTTAATAGCTTTTTGCAAAACTGCTTCACCATTTGTCGTCAATCTAATGGTTTTCGCTCTTGTATCAATTTCGTGTTCTTGCCGTGTTATAAATTTTTTTTCTTCTAACGTTCGCAATACTTTTGATACCATCATCCTGTCGGCATTACTTTGGTTAGCAATGTCAACTTGTGTAATAGTTTTATTCTTTTTTGAAAGCCACCCTAATGCCGCCAACAATACAAATTGCGTATGTGTCAAATCTAACGGGTCTAAAACTTTTTTCAGCTTACGTTGCCATAGCATTGTTAGTTGTCCAAGTAAATAGCCCGGGCTATCATTCGGACTTTTAAATTGAAATTTAATTTCTTTAGGCATAATTATATTGAAGCATTTGCGAGGAAATTAAATCAAAATCGTGTTGGTTAATTTCAAAGAAACCGAAACGAAATGGATATCCCCAACTTTTTTTGTTTTGAATGAAGTCCAAATCGTTTATTAAAGGAAGAATGGAAGTGTCTTCACTTTGCGAAAACTCAATGTTACGTCTTGAAGGGCAAAAGTCTTCTGATACTTGAAACAGGTATATTTCGTCATCTATTACCTTTCCTAAGGCTGTAAACTCCTGGCATTTATCGGGTTTGCCTAATATTTGCTTGCCTGAATAATAAATAACAAAGTCCCCCTTTTTCATTCTTTTTAATGGCGAAGCTTTCCCATGGCAGGCTTGAGCAATTCCTTCTGCAATACCCGTTTTAACGTGGTCTTTTGATGCCACAATTATCCAATATTTTGTATCTCTTTTAATCATTGCCGGTAATTTTAATTCCTTTCCAAAAATGTAATGATGTAACCGTTTGGGTCTTTTACCATCAGCGTTTTTCCAAAAGGTGTATTTTTGATTGGTCCTAAAACAATTACTCCTTTTTCATTCAGCCGGGTTTGCAGCTCTTCAATCTTTTCATCGATAGCAAACCAAAGTGAAGTTCCAATACCAAGTTCTTTCTCATCTAAGTTTCCAATGGGTTTTCTTATTGCAAAACTTGCCTCACCTTTATTGAATTTAAAAATACAGGCTTCCGGATTTGTCATTTCGGATAATTCAAATCCTAATTTGTTAGTGTAGAAGGTTTTTGATACTTCTAAATCTCTTACTTGAAGAGATGCAAAATCTAATTTTATCAATGTATATTTTTTAGTTGTCATAAATATAGTATATATGACAACAATACCCAAACTATTTTTAAATGTTTTTATCAGGGCAAAGAAATTGATGGATTTTATCGTCTACGAGGTTGGCGATAATTGGCGTAGCGAACATCTGTTTACATTGCACCAAAGTTATTTTTTAAGCTGACTGAACTTATGTCCCAATAATAAACAATTGGCGGTAAGCTTATCAGCAGGCACATGATAAAAAAGAAACCCAATGCGGTCAGTCAGGCCTTCAGGATAGCTGCCAATAGTCTGCAAATGTAAAAGCATTCATTGTAAGGATGAAAGTGCGTAACGGGTCCAGGTCTAATGGGAAATCCCTGATGGAGAAGCAAAGGCGATTACAGGTTTGTACGCCGGTTGCCATAGGTCTCCATAACGCAGCCACCAG
>CAXSIE010000159.1:0-2423 GCA_964237295.1 uncultured Flavihumibacter sp.
TTACCATAAAGAAAAGATGTCTTACAATCTTGTTATAAACAATATCCTCAATAAATATTTATACTCAGGTGCGCCTTATGGAGATTACTATTACTGGCAGGCGGAACCCGGAACCAATATAAGGTTTACAGTAGGATACAAATTTTAAGAAGCATGCGGTTAAAAAAATTGACTGGGAAAATACATCTCTGGCTCGGACTTGCTTCCGGGCTGGTGGTTATTATCCTGGGCATAACCGGCTGCATGCTTGCTTTTGAACACGAAATAAGGGCAATAACCCAACCGTACTGGTTTACAAAAGAGGAAGCCAAATCCCTGCTGCCTCCAAGTGTATTACAACAAAAAGCAGCAAAATCACTGGATGGTAAAAAAGCGGTCAGTGTGGAATACGCTGAAGCCGGAAAGTCTGCATTGATTTATTATTATGATGCTGATAACTATAAATTGATTTTTCTGAATCCCTATAGTGGAAAAGTGCTGAAAGCAAAAAACATGAACCGTGATTTTTTCAGGGTGGTGCTGGATGGTCATTATTATTTGTGGCTGCCGACAAAAATAGGGCAGCCCATTGTTGCAAGTGCCACACTTATTTCTCTGGTGATGCTGGTGAGTGGTATTATTTTATGGTGGCCGAAAAACAAAGCTGCTCGCAAGCAAAGATTTAGTATAAAATGGAACGCAACATGGAAAAGAACCAACTACGACCTGCACAATGTGCTGGGCTTTTATATGTCATGGGTAGCTATTTTTATAGTGATTACAGGCCTGGTATGGGGGTTTCAATGGTTTGAAAAATCAGTGTACTGGATTAGTTCGGGTGGCACCTCAATGCCTGCATATTACACGCCTCCTTCCGATACTTTACATCCAGGTAAAAACAACCGGAACATCACAGACATCACCTGGCAACATTTGATACAAAAGAAAAAGAGGGATGAAAGCATGAGTGTATCGTTTGTTCAATCGGCAGTTGCTTCCATTAATATCAGTATCAATCACCGTCCCGGCACTTATTATAACATGGATAATTATTTTTTTGATCAGTATAGCGGCAGAGAGCTTGAGGGAAAAGGAACCTATGCAGGATCATTTGAAAAAGCATCTGTAGCTGATAAGATCAAAAGGATGAACTATGACATACATGTTGGTGCGGTGTCTGGTTTGCCGGGAAAAATATTGGCTTTTGCTGCCAGTTTGCCTGTAACGGGCTTTTGTATCTGGTGGGGGAGAAAAAAGAAAGGTACTTCAGTACTGGTGCCATCGTCGAAGGAGTTGAAAAAAAATGAATTGGAGTTATCATAGCGTACTTGTCTTTTGCATGTACATTGCACATCGTCAAATTGTACCACAACAGAATCGCTCTTTATATTAATGATAATTCCGAATCGTCCTTTGTTATACCTGACTAAACCTCTTCTATTATTATAAAGATGGTTCTACCTAATCCGGGTGGACGGGTAATAATCTTTGAGCTTAACAAAATGGTCTTCCTTTCATCCGCCTGTGTGTCAAACACTAATTGCCGTTCCTTAAGCGGTTTATTCTTTACCAGCATTTGTCTTAAATCGTTTTGAATTCCTTCATCATTCCAGAAGGGCTGCGGAAGGTCTGCTATACGACTTTTTTCAGCAGGAGCTTCCTTTATTTCAAAAAGCCGAAGGAATGCAGCATTTACCCTTTGAATTTTCAAGCTGCCATCCAGTATCATCATAGGCACTTCTTTTGAGTAGTGAAAGATGTGTTCAAGCAGTTCTTCAGTGTCATTTAAAAATAATTGCACTTGCTTTTTCGCCTGTAGGTTGACAACATCTTTTACAATATACTTTTCCACATCATCACCCTCAACTAAAAGAGCTTCACCTGTACACCAGATGGCCTCGCCTTCTTTGTTCATAATGTATGTTTCATCATGGGACTGTCCTTTTGCTGCCACGGTAGTAAGTTCCATATGTGGAATCCCTTTTTCCTTATCAGACTCATTAAAAAGAAGGCTGAAATGTTTCCCTTGGATGTCTTCATTACTGTAGCCAAAGTTGGCGGTAAATGATTTGTTTACATCAAGTACCATCCCAGCAAGATCCATAATCATAATGGAGTTTACTTCTGCGTTGTTATAATAATGGGCAAAGAAGCCGGATGTATTCATTCTATTACTTTTGTAAATTCTTCCTATTAGCTTTTTTTAATATTGGAAAGTGTTTTAAAATGAGGCTTTTATAAACTAAAAGGGAAGGTAAGAATATTTGCCGGTTTACTGAAATTATGAAGAATTTGAATTATTAACTGTCAGCCCCACTATTGCCAACTGTCGTTTTATGCTGTTTTTATTTATATTCTGTATTTGATGTATATACTTTTGGAAAACTACACCGAGCTATTGCAATTGCAAGGTATTTGCTGATATTTTACTCAACGATCCAAAA
>CAXSIE010000159.1:2525-3393 GCA_964237295.1 uncultured Flavihumibacter sp.
GGATAATAACATTTTCTAACCCTACAAATTAGCCGATTCTAAGATGGCAACGCAAATTTCGTTAGGCGCATTTTCCTGGATAAAGTGCTTTGCTTTAGGGAAAAGGCAAACATGATGTTTGGGGAAAATTTCCGTAAATCGGAGCCGGTCTGGCTTTCTGAAAGCGCCGTCTGCTTCGCCCCAAACAATAAGAGCCGGTTTTTCTTTTAGCTTCGATAATCCGGCTTCCACTTCCGCCAAATATTTTTTACTGCCTAGAATTTCTTTTGGAAATATCCACGTTGGTAACCGTGAATCCGGTGTGGGAAACGGACCCATATAAGCAGCCAGTTCTCCTGCTGTAAGTTTCCGGTTGGTTCCTGCAGGAATAAGCCATTTGCCAAGGGTATTATAACGCCTGATAAGGAAGCGGGCAAGTCTGCTGCCGAAGATTTTGGAAAATAGGTCATGCCTTTCGATCGGTCTGCTGGCCATGCAAACGTATTGCCTATGATAAGTGAGTGTATCAGCTCCGGTCGCCGCCCGGCAAAGCCAAGGCCAATCGGACCGCCCCAGTCCTGCACCATAATGCGCAGGTTGGTAAGAGCAAGTTTTTCAACAAATTTCTCAACAATATCAGAGTGTTCCCGAGGGGTAAAATGATAATCAGCTCTGGCGGTGCTTAATCCAAAGCCGGGATAATCTAAAGCGATACACCTGAAATGAAGTGCCAGCTTCAGGACAATGTGCCGGTAAAGAAAAGACCATGTCGGGTTGCCGTGCAGAAGTAGCAGTATCGGTCCTTTTCCTTCATCGATATAATGAATGATATTGCCATCAATTTCCAGCGTCTGGCTTGTAAAAGGAAAGAGCTTCTGGTCGAGCCAAT
>CAXSIE010000159.1:3403-6688 GCA_964237295.1 uncultured Flavihumibacter sp.
GAAGATTCTTGCCTTGCATTGCACTTTTTTTTATGAAGGACAAAACATATGCCACCCGGTTTGTCCTGTTCTGGAAGTATCCACCCTTCCGGCGCAAGCTACCCGGCTGGCCATGTATATGTGTTATTTTTGGTGAATGTACTTTTTTCTTAAACCCTAATAACCACATCTTCATTATTGTCATTATAAATTATTGTGATGCTAATGCACATGTCCATCAAGTTCAGATTCTTTCAAATGTTATTGTATGAACCTAAAGATTAATCAACTTATTTTTTAAGAATGTTTGGCAGTTTACCGAAACGACCGTTTATTTCCCCAATTTTTATAAATGCTTATTTAAACGAGATTATAGTGTGCTTATCTTCAAACAAATCTTAACGCAAATAACTCATTGTAAAGCATAATAACAGATAAAATAAAAAAAGTAACCATGATATATGGACAGCGTTGAATCATTAATTGTTAATATCTTATTACGTTCCTATTAGAATACTCACCATGTTTTTTTATATAGGAACAATGTTAAACACAGCGGCTTGTATCAAAATCAACCACTTACTGTAATGAAACAGGACAGTTATTATACTTCTACTTAATAAAGTGTTGATAATCAACCATTGATTTACTGGCATATTTTTCCTTGCTGTTTCCAATTTGTAATCATAAAATCTAATCCTGGTTAGAAAGCAGTACCAAAGCCTTTGTGAGCGGCTTCATAATATTTTGAATGACGAATTTGAATCACAATAATGATTTAAAGAAAAATGAGTAGAAGGCATTTATTGCATTCCCTATACATAATTCAAAAGCTATGTTTAAAAATTATATAAAGATTGCTGTTAGGAATTTAAGAAAGAATAAAGCATTCTCATTCATTAGCATTTTTGGGTCAGCGGTGGGTTTAACATCCTGCCTGCTTATCATGTTGTACATTTTTGATGAAATCTTTTATGACAAACATCATAAAAGTGGCGACAGACTTTGGCGGGTGCTTCGGTAATATTAATTACTTTAATCACCATAAGTTTCCAGTCTGTTAAAGCTGCGATAGCCAATCCTTTAAAAAGTTTGAGAAGTGAATGAATAGAAAGATTCTTTTGCCTTTCTCTTTTAACCTTATTGATAAATACTTATACCTGAACTATGCTAAAGAATTATTTTAAAACTGCTTTCAGAAATGCGCTAAAGCACAAAGGCAATTCCATTATCAATGTTGCCGGGTTAATGATTGGTTTTGCGGCCTTCCTGTTAATATTTCTTGTTATTGATTATCAACAAAGCTTTGATGATTTTCATAAGAACAAACACAATATTTACAGGGTAGTGCGAATCGGAAAAAATCCGGAAAACAGGGAATACAGGGCAGGCGTCCCTTTCCCGGTAACGCTTGGTTTGCGAACTGATTTTCCACAATTGGCCAATGCTGCTGCTATTTACGGCGACCATAATATGCAGGTGACAGTAACCAATCCGGATGGTTCTGCCAAGAAAAAATTTAAAGAGGAAAATGGTGTTTTTATTGCAGAACCTCAGTTCTTTAAAATGTTTGATTTCAGTTTCGCGGAGGGGAATATTGAAAATGCCCTTAATGCGCCTAATAAGGTAGTGATTACAAAGAATATCGCTACAAAATATTTTGGTAACTGGAAAAATGCAATGGGAAATACCCTTATGCTTTACAGGCAGGTCATGATTGTAACGGGCGTTTTGAATGATCCTCCTGCCAATACAGATTTCCCTCTGAAGATAGTAGTGTCTTATGCGTCATTAATGAAAAATATAGACATGAATGACTGGGGAAGTATTTCGGACGACAATTATTGTTTCGTGCAACTTAGTAGTGATGCAGGTAAAAATGTTTTGGATAATCTATTGAACAGTTTTACTGATAAACATATCAAACCAGTAAATCCGGGTTATGAATTATTGTCTCAGCCTTTAAAAGAGATGCATTATGACGAGCGTTACGGGAATTTCAACGGACGTACTTTTAGCAAGGATTTGATTTTTGCCCTAAGCCTGATTGGTTTGTTCCTGATAATTATCGCCTGCGTAAACTTTATCAATCTCACTACTGCTCAGGCTGCTAACAGGGCCCGGGAAGTAGGTGTGAGAAAGGTTTTAGGTGGTGACCGCAGTCAGTTAATATGGCAGTTCTTGGGAGAAGCGGGAATAACCACCCTGCTTGCTTTGACAGGTTCTCTATTGATAGTTTTTTTCAGTATCCCTTTAGTGAATAAACTGCTTGAAATTCATTTATCGGCAACAGCATTGTATAGCTTTAAATTACTGTTATTCACGTTTGGAGCGTTGTTGCTGGTTACATTTCTCTCCGGCTTTTACCCTGCTCTCGTACTATCCGGCTTTAAACCTGCCACTGTTTTAAAAACTGCCATAAGCACTGATACTAACAAAGGAATTTTCTTAAGACGAAGTCTAGTCGTGTTTCAATTTGTGATCGCGCAAGTGTTGATTTTAGGAACATTGGTAGTGGCCTCACAAATGGATTATTTCCGCAAAACCGATATGGGTTTCAATAAAGACGCTGTTATTAATGCGGCCTTCCCTGATGATAGTCTTAGCCGGACAAAAGTTGACTTACTAAGAGATGAATTAAAAAAACTGTCCGGTATCACCAATGTAAGTTTCAGCACCTTCGCGCCTTCAGTAAACGGAGGATGGTATACCGACCTTCGCACTACTAACAACCATGGTCAAAATCCTGATATGGTTGTTTGTATAAAACCTGCCGATACCGCTTTTTTCAGCTTGTACAGTTTACCACTTGTTGCAGGCCGTGTTTATTTTCCGTCGGATTCCATACGTGAGTTTGTGGTAAATGAAACAGTAGTAAGGAATCTCGGTATTAAAAATGCTGCCAATGCAATAGGCAAAATGGTTCAGGTGAATGGAAAAACCTGTGCTATAGTAGGTGTAGTAAAAGATTTTCATGTCAATTCCCTGCGTGATCCAATAGGGCCGGTTGTTCTTACAACAATTAAAAACTCATATGGCTTAGCCAATATCAAAATAGATCTTGGTAAAGCGCAGGGTATAATTGCATCATTAGGAAACATTTGGAATAGAAACTTTCCGGATTATGTGTTTGAATACAGTTTTCTTGACCAGTCCATCGCGAATTACTACAAACAGGAAAACCAGCTTTCGCAACTCTACAAGATATTTTCAGGCATAGCGATCTTTATTTCCTGCCTCGGCCTGTATGGCCTTATTTCGTTCATGGCAATGCGCCGAAAAAAGGAAATCGGTATACGTAAAGTA
>CAXSIE010000159.1:6698-7627 GCA_964237295.1 uncultured Flavihumibacter sp.
TACGCGATATCGTAATAATGTTATCGAAAGAACTTACCGTGCTCATAGCAATTGCCTTTTTGATCGCTTCACCCATTGCATGGTATTTCATGCATCAATGGCTACAGCAATATGCTTTTCGCATCCCCATAAGTGCTTTGTATTTTATTGCCACGATAGCGTGTTCAATTTGCATCGCATGGCTTTCAGTAAGCTACACGGCAATAAAAGCAGCGATAGCCAATCCGGTGAAAAGTTTAAGAACAGAATAAATTTCTTAACGATGATTATGCTGATTTATAGCTACAATTATGATTTAAAAAAATACAATTCACATGATCATAAAAAACAACATTGAACCATGCTTAGGAATTATTTAAAAACAACTTTTCGTAACCTCTGGAAAAATAAGGGTTATAGCTTCCTTAACATTTTCGGACTGGCTATGGGCATTGCCTGCGCGGGATTGATCTTTTTGTGGGTTGAAGATGAAGTGAATTATGACCATTTCAATGTGAAGAAGAACCAGTTATACAAAGTAATGGAAAACGAGGTTTTAACCGATAAGATCATAACGCATAGTTCAACACCCGGCCCTATGGCGCCGGTAATGAAAACAGAAATCCCCGGAATTGTAAATACTTGTCGTTCAACTGAAGACGACAAACCTTATTTATTTACAATCGGGGAGAACAGGTCGGTGTTTGCGTCCGGGCATTATGTTGATGCTTCTTTATTCAGTATGTTTACTTTGCCATTTATACAAGGCAATGCAAAAAATGCTTTTGCACAATTGTATTCAATAGTTATCACAGAAAAAACGGCAACAAAGTTTTTTGGTAATGAAAAGAACATTGTAGGTAGAACTGTGCGCATGGACAAAAAGCAGGATTATATTGTAACAGGAGTGCTAAAAGATTTACCTGCAAATTCTTCCCTGCAGTTTGAAT
>CAXSIE010000159.1:7637-10197 GCA_964237295.1 uncultured Flavihumibacter sp.
ATGTGGAACTGAATGCCACGACAAACCCTTTGTCAGTAAATGCACAATTATCAGACTATCTTAAAAAGAGAGATCCTGCAACTAATATTCACCTTACTTTATTTAGTATGAATGACTGGCATTTGCGTAGCGATTTTCAAAATGGCAAGCAAAGCGGAAGTGGACAAATTCAATATGTAAATTTATTTTCAATAATAGCATGGATTATTCTTCTTATTGCATGCATCAACTTTATGAACCTCACCACGGCCCGAAGTGAAAAACGGGCAAGAGAAGTAGGCGTAAGAAAAGTATTGGGAGCGGGAAAGAAAAACCTTATCGGCCAGTTTTTCGGTGAAGCCTTATTTATGGCTTTGCTGGCTTGCATTACAGCTGTGATTCTCATGTCAATTGCTTTACCCGGGTTTAACATGATCATACAAAAAACGCTTTCATTGAACTTCAATAACCCGCTTCATAGCCTGGCTCTTCTAATAATAACACTGTTCTGCGGTTTGGTTGCAGGAAGTTATCCGGCAATTTATTTATCATCATTTAATCCTGTTTTTGTTTTAAAAGGTTTAAAAATAAAAACAGGCAGCGCGGCTGTAATAAGAAAAGGATTGGTAGTGCTTCAATTTAGTGTATCAATTACACTGATAATCGCTACAGTTGTTATTTACGAGCAATTACAAAACGTAAAGGATAGAGAACTTGGCTTCAATAAAAATAATTTGCTGGTAATGAATGTGCAGGGAACCATAAGAACAAATTTCAATTCAATAAAGCAGGATCTTATCAATACAAATGCTGTGGAAGATGCTGCATTATCCGATCATTCCACAATTGAAGAAGGCAATAATACCGATGGTTTTACCTGGCAGGAAAAGGATCCTAATACGAAAGTGGTTATATCAACAAGGTATATCAGCCCTGAATTTTTAGCTACCTCTGGCATTAAAATTCTTGAGGGGCGGGGTATTCAGGTAAACGATACTATGTACCGGCACAGGCTGAATGTTGTGATTACTGAATCACTTGCAAAGATGTTAGGGAATGGAAGTGCTGTAAGTAAATATATCTGGTTTGAGGGTGACACCACTACAAAAGCAAATGTAGTGGGTGTTGTTAATGATTATGTGTATGGCAATATGTATGGAAAACCAGACCCGGTTATGTTCTTGTTTGGGCCGCCTCAAAATGCGTCCGTTATGTATGTACGCCTGAAAGCAGAAAGCGGTCTTACTAATGCCTTGGCAAAAGTGGGAGCCGTTATGAAAAAGGATAATCCGGCTTATCCTTTCGAATACAAGTTTGTAGATGACCAGTTCAATAATATGTTTTTAAGTGAGATGCTGATAAGCAAATTATCAAGGGTGTTTGCTGTTTTGGCTATCATCATTTCCTGTCTTGGTTTATTTGGTCTTGCAGCTTATACGGCAGAACGCCGGATAAAAGAGATAGGTGTTCGAAAAGTATTGGGCGCCACTGTATCAGGCATTGCAGGCTTGTTATCAAAAGAGTTTTTAAATTTGGTGGCAGTGTCGTGCATTGTGGCATTTCCCGTAGCCTGGTTGGTAATGAACAGATGGCTTCAGAATTATCAATACAGGATAACGATAAGCTGGTGGATATTTTTAATTGCAGGCACTGCAGCAATTCTTATTGCACTGCTAACAGTAAGCTTTCAGGCTGTAAAAGCAGCAATAGCAAATCCTGTAAAGAGTTTAAGAACGGAATAGATAACTATGAATGATAAGTTATAAATGTTCTGACTTTTTACTTATGCCTTCAAACATATCATGTAACATTTCTATTATGTTTTAAAAAAGTTCTATCTATGATTAGACACTATCTAAAACCTTTATGGCGTAAAATCGTGTTGAGCTTCATAATAAATCTTTTACTCATCAACGTTTTGTTGTGTGCATTTAAAGCACAGGCACAGACAGAAAGTAATATACAGCTTTTTGCTTCAGGTCTGGATTCTATCAGAACATCTTTACACATTCCGGGTATGGTTGCTGCTGTTTCAAAAGATGATGGTATTATTTTCGAAAAGGGGTTTGGTTATGCAGACATTCAAAACAATATAAAGGCCACTCCGAATACTTCATTCAGGGTAGCTTCCATTACAAAGACATTTACTTCTACAATAGTAATGCAACTGGTACAGCAGGGAAAACTACATCTTGATGCGCCCATATCAAGCTTTGAACTTGACTTGGGAAATCCTGACATAACAGTAAAAAACACCCATACTTCCGAAGGTAAGCCGGGTACGCATTTTCAATACAATGGTTATCGCTTTGGCAAACTAGGTAATGTGGTAGAAAAAGTTACCGGCGTTCCCTTTTTCCAAACCCTGATGGAAAACATTTTACAGCCACTCGGCATGTCGTCCTCTGCTCCCGGTATTCCTCTTTTTTCCTATATCAGTTATGTTCAGCAAAGAAAAGACATGCAGCCCTTCTTTGAAAACGCATTTACACATCTTGCAAAACCTTACGAATTAAATAAAAAGGGGGAGATTGTGGAATCTCAGTATTATGATGAATTCGGAGCGTTTGGTGGGCTTGTT
>CAXSIE010000160.1:0-8834 GCA_964237295.1 uncultured Flavihumibacter sp.
GGGCAGGAAGATTCCGTTCCCTGGGTGATGGCCAGGTAGACTTTAAATCAATATTCAGCAAACTGACTGCCTATGATTTTAAAGGATGGGCCGTACTGGAATGGGAATGTTGCATTAAACATCCTGAAGATGGTGCCAGGGAAGGAGCACCCTTTATTAAAAACCATATTATTCGCGTAACAGAAAAAGCATTTGATGATTTTGCCGGAACAGGTTCTGATGAAAAATTTAATCGCACCATTTTAGGGTTGGATTGAAATTGTTTCGGAGATTTGGCATTCTTATTCTTAATAAAATTTTTAATATGAAAAAAATATTCATCATCTTTTCTGTTTCTATAATTGTGTATGCCTGTGGAAACCAGGACACAGGCGCCGCCAAAGGTACCGATAGTACTGGTGCTGCTACTGCCCCTGCTCATGTAGAACCGGCAGTAAAGGATGTTACTGAAAATCCTGATTATACCGCAGGACTTGAATTGATCGCAAAAAGTGATTGCCTTACCTGCCATAAGATAGATGAAAAGGTAATTGGCCCTGCTTATCGTGATGTTGCTAATAAATACACATCAGATGACAAAACTATCAGTATGCTGGTTGACAAAGTTATTAAAGGCGGTAGTGGTGTTTGGGGCCCGATCGCAATGAGTCCGCATCCGGCGCTTTCAAAAGAAGATGCCACAAAAATGGTTAAATATGTACTATTACTAAAAAAGAAATAATGAAAAATGGCTTTTTGCTTCTATCCAGTATGTTGATTTTTTTAATAAATAGCATCGCTCAAGCTCCGAGTGCTGCGCCTAAGTCAGCTTCGTCTGCTTCAATGAATAATTTAAGCAGTAAGGAAAAGAAAGACGGATGGAAATTGTTATTTGACGGAAAAAGTACTGCAGGCTGGCATAGCTACGGCCGTCCTGCATCGGGGCCATCATGGAAAGTTGGTGATGGAACCATTTATTATGACACTACAGACGAAAGGAAAATTCATGACCGCGATCTGGTTACTGACAAGGAATATGAAAATTTCGACCTTAAGTATGAATGGAGAATTGCTCCTAAGGGTAATAGTGGTCTTCTTTTCGATGTGAATGAAGATACAGCGAAATACAGGCAAACTTATTTTACGGGACCTGAGATGCAGATTATTGATAACAACGGGCATCCTGATGCTAAAAATCCCAGGCATCGGGCCGGTGACCTGTATGATCTCATCCCTGTTTCGCAGGAAACTGTTCGCCCGGTGGAACAATTTAACGAAGCTCAGATAACGTTAAATAAAGGCAAACTGGATCTTTATCTAAATGGCACTCATGTTGTTTCAACTACTATGTGGGATGATAACTGGGACAAGCTGGTGGCAGGAAGTAAATTTAAATCAATGCCTGGATTTACAAAAACAAAGAAAGGCAGGATAGCATTGCAATCTCATGGAAGTATGGTGTGGTTCAAAAATGTAAAAATCAAAGAACTGTAATTTCCAGGAAATACATTCTAACATTAATAAAGTCCGCTTTAACAGCGGATTTTTTATTAATGCCTGACTATCTTGATTACTTAAAATCTTTGTAACATATTAACCAACGGATGACAAATAGAAAAAGCCACCGTTATCAGGTGGCTTTCTTTATAAATTAAGACTTTATTATATTCTAAAATGTGAAAAAGCCTTATTAGCTTCAGCCATTCTGTGCGTATCTTCTTTCTTTTTAAATGCTCCTCCCTCACCCTTGCTTGCAGCAACAATTTCATTGGCTAATTTATCAGCCATACTTCTTCCGTTTCTTTCACGACTAAAACGAACAAGCCACTTTATACTTAATGAAATTTTTCTGTCAGGTCGTACTTCCGCAGGTATCTGAAACGTTGCACCGCCAATTCTACGACTACGAACTTCAACAGCCGGTGTTACATTAGCAAGAGCCCTTCTCCAGATTTCGTAGCCCTCTTCATTAGTTTGTTTCGCTACTTTATCCAATGCATCATAAAATATACTGAATGCACCACTTTTTTTACCCTGCCACATCAGATTGTTTACAAATCTTGTAACGAGTTTGTCATTGTATTTAGCATCGGGGGCCAGAGGCAATTTCTTTGCTTGTGCTTTCCTCATAATATAGCTATTTATTAATTAAACCGGTTTTAATGGTTTCTGTAAATGTGTAAATAAGTGATTGATTATTATTTTTTTGCCGGAGCTTTAGCGCCTGCTTTCTCTCTCTTGGTTCCGTATTTAGACCTGCTTTTCTTTCTGTCTTTAACACCTGCTGTATCCAGGCTGCCACGAACAATGTGATAACGTACTCCAGGCAGATCTTTAACACGGCCACCGCGGATCAATACTATGGAGTGTTCCTGAAGGTTGTGGCCTTCACCGGGGATGTAGGCGATAACTTCGACCTTATTGGTAAGACGGACCTTTGCAACCTTACGTAAGGCAGAATTGGGTTTTTTTGGAGTGGTAGTATATACACGTGTACAAACTCCACGTCTCTGAGGACACGCATCCAGGGCCCTGGATTTACTCTTAGCCCTGATAATTTCTCTTCCTTTACGAACTAACTGCTGAATTGTAGGCATTCTAACCCTTTTATTTTGGACGGCAAAGGTATGGTAAGCAAACGAAATACGAAAAGAAAAAGAAAAAAAATGCAGAAAGTTTAAATTTTTATCAGCCAGTGTTCCGTTAAACATGAAAACACCTGTTAAAATGCTATCAGCTATTACGGATCTTGTTCAAGTGTTTTTTAACGCAGCGGGGGGAGGAAACGCGGAGAACACAGAGGAAAGCTTTCTGTGTTCTCCGCGTTTCCTCCTCCCGCTGTTCCCTGTGTTAAAAAAATATCTGTACGGCTGAAGAAAGTACATCTCATTAAGTTTAACTTAACACTGGTACGTTTTAAACCTTCCACATCCAGCCAAACCGGTCTTCCACACGACCTTCCCTGATATCATCCAGCTTTTTCTTCAACCCGGTAGCCACTTTCCAGTTTTCCACGTCAAAATTCATAACATAATCTTTATACCGCAATTCTTTAATCAGGGAAATAGTAGCTGCTGTGCCTGTTCCGAACACTTCTCGCAAAGTACCTGATTGGTGCGCATCCATCACTTCATCAATACTTATATTTCTTTCCTCTACAGTAAGCCCCATTTCGTTTAAAATGACTATTGCACTGCTTCGGGTTACTCCGTCGAGGATAGTACCATTTTCCAGATCAGGAGTCATCGCTGTATTTCCAATAATAAAAAAAACATTCATCGTACCAATTTCCTGAACATATTTGTGCTCAAAGGCATCAGTCCATAACACCTGGTCATACCCTTTTCCTTTAGCTTCTGCTGTTGGAAGCATGCTGGCGCCATAATTTCCAGCGGCTTTCGCATAGCCAATTCCTCCCGAGGCAGCTCTTGTATAATGTTCTTCCACATAAATACGCATGGGGGCCGCGTAATAGGGCCCTGTAGGACTAAGAATAATAAAAAATTTATATTTATCCGAAGGCTTAACACCTATAACTTCATCAGCGCCAATCATAAAAGGACGTATATACAAGGAGTGGTTGTCCTTTGCAGGGATCCAGTTTTTATCAAGTTCTACTAACTGGCGCATCCCTTCCATGAAAATTTCTTCCGGAACCGGAGGCATTGCCATTCTTGCCGCGGAAATATTAAACCGGCGGAAATTTTCCATCGGCCGGAATATTGTTGCATTCCCTTCCACATCCTTATATGCTTTTATACCTTCAAATATTGCCTGTCCGTAATGCAGAGCAGCCAGCGAAGGACTTACCAGCAATGGCTGGTATGGTTTGATCTGTACGTTTCTCCACTCACCGTTTTCATAATCGGCTTCCAGCATATGGTCAGTAAAATACTTTCCAAATGGCATTTTCTCCAATGGCGTGTCGTTAAGTTTACTTCTTCCGCTTCTTACTATACTTATCTCATTAACAGCAACCATAATAATTATAAATTTGCTGCAAAGAAACAAACAAAAAAATTCGCAGCAAAATAGGCAGTCTATTTTAACTAACAGTTGTTAGTTAACACTTATAAATAAGTCACAAGGATACTAAGTTTCGTCTTTAACTTTACAGGTATGAGTTTTAACGGTATTATTCTACCCAAAACAGCTATTGCTGAAATTTATAAAGATAATCTTGTCGAAATAATTTTGATGGAGAATAAACAACATGTGAAGGATACAGTGCATGCCATTCCAAAACCAACACATACTATACAATATCTTGGGAAAAATTTAAAGCGTATTTTGATTCTTGTGCATTATCCTGAAGTGGTACATTTACCTGAAGAACAACTGGAATTTTTAAGCAAAATATTAATCGCATGCAAATTAGATATAGGAGATATTGCAGTTATCAATACAGCCAGAGAGCAAGCGAATGAAGAAAACCTCCGTATGTTAAAAGCGGAATCAGTACTTCTTTTTGGTGAATGCGTTTCTAATATCCTGGACGATAAAGAAACAGATTTTTTTCTCCCGGTATATGGAAAAGGAATTGCTATCATGACAGCGCCTGCTCTTGAAAAGTTATTTATGACCACAAACGAAAGCAAACAATTGAAAAGTAAATTATGGCTTAGCTTACAGCAATTTTTTAAATTACAGTTTACTACAACCTGACTTAACAGCTTTTAACAGGAAGATTAGTGTATGTTTAAATTGATTTTTGCAAGCAATAATGATTTTAAAGCATCTGAAATACAAGCTGCTATAGGAAATACCATTAGCATTATTACCCTTAAGCAGGCCGGTATCAGTATAAATATTCCCGAACCTCATCATTCTCTTGAAGCTAATGCTTCTGAAAAGTCTCATACGATTTTTTTGCTAACTGGCAAGAATTGCTTCGGTGAAGATACCGGTCTTGAAGTAGCCGCTTTAAATGGTGAGCCTGGCGTTATGAGCGCCAGGTATTCCGATGGAGATACATTATTTAATAATAATACTGAAAAATTGCTATACAAACTGAAAGATTTTGTTGACAGAACGGCCCGTTTTAGAACAATAATATCACTTAAGCTAATGAATGGTGAATATTTTTTTGAAGGTATTTGTGAAGGAAGCATCGGCTATCATTTAAAAGGAACAAACGGATTCGGATACGATGCAGTGTTTACTCCCATTGGAAGCAACAAGACATTCGGGGAAATGACAATGGAGGAAAAAGGGTTTTTCAGCCACCGTAAAAAGGCCATAGATAAAATGGTTGCATTTTTGCAACAGATGCTAACTGACAATAAACAGCGCGTATAAAAACTCGATAGTGAACCTATTAAGCAACCTAAATATTAATGAAGCCGACTTGATAAAAGGATGCCTGAACGGAGACGGTAAAATGCAGGAGGAATTATACAAACGTTTTGCTCCTAAAATGTATGCCGTTTGCCTTCGTTATTCCAACAATGCGGAAAATGCACAGGATTTATTACAGGAAGGATTTATAAAAATTTTCAGAAATCTTAATCGTTTCCGTGGAGACGGATCATTTGAAGGATGGATAAGAAGGATATTCGTAAATACTTCCATTGAATACTTCAGGAAGAAAACGAATTTATTTAGTACTACTGAAAAAGAAGACCTTATTGTAGAAGACACCTCGCTGAATGCATTGGATAAATTTGCTGAGAAAGACATTATAAAACTTGTTCAGGAACTTTCTCCCGGATACCGAACGGTATTTAATTTATACGCGATTGAGGGGTATTCACATAAAGAGATCGGCACTATGTTAAATATCAGCGAAGGTACCAGCAAATCCCAGTTAGCCAGAGCTAAAAGCATACTAAAGAAGAAAGTGGAACAGTTCTTAGATGAAAAACGCAAATCGCTTATCCGGAAATAATGTCAAAAACATATAAAGACAAATTAATCAGTTTCGAAGTTCAGCCGCCACCGGCTGCATGGAGCCATATAGCTGAAGAGCTACATGGGAATAAAGAGTTGTTTACCATTTCGAATAAATTATTTGATTATGAAGTAAATCCTCCGATTGATGCATGGAATGCAATTACCGCATCCCTTAAGGACGGGAAAACATTGCATAATCCTTCCTTAATAAAACAAAAGAGCAGGTTATTATCTTATTCAATGGCGGCTGCGGCTATATTAGCAGCCGTAATGATTGGATTTATATATTTAAATAACAAGGATGTATTCAGTAATAAATTAGCTATACGTCCTGCTTTCGATACAAAATTTAAAGATACCCTATCTGAAGAGCCGGTTGCAAGGCCATTACCTTTGATAAGTAAACAGGACGCTGAAGAAATTATGGAAGCTCCCCCGGCAACAATTTTGAAAACAAATAAAAATAACACGAAAAATAACAAGGTTTTACAAAACACTATTGTAAAGAAATTGCTTTTTCCGGGCAATGAGTTACAGATCGCTATTGCCGCCAAACCGATTCGCAATGCAAACGGAGTAATTATTCAGAATCCCGAAATCATCAATCCTGGTTCCAAATACATAAGCATCACTGGTCCTAACGGTCAGCAAACTAAAATTTCTTCAAAATTTCTGCATATGCTTTTATTTATAAACGATGATAGTGATATTGATGAAGTGGACGGATACTTTGATAAAAACTTCCTGGAAAGCCTTATATGGAAATCGCGTTTCCAGGATTGGCGTAATAAACTTATCAATACTTCTTTTGTACCTTCTTCTACTAATTTCATGGATATACTCGATTTTAAGGATCTTATAATGAATGATAAGTAATAACAGGTATTAATGATCTGTTTAAATTGTTATTTGCACAGGAATTTATGCCACGAATTAAAATTGATTTACCAGCCACTTTCTCATTCAGCACTATTATACCCATCCGAATCACAGACATAAATTATGGCGGACATGTAGGGAATGATACCATTTTGACTTTACTTCACGAAGCCCGCGTGCAGTTTTTGGAATCTCTTGGTTATAATGAACTTGATATTTGTGGAGCGGGCTTAATAATGAGTTATGCCGCTATTGATTTTAAAAAGGAATTATTCTATGGAAACAATGTTAAGGTTTCAATTGCTCCCGGTGATTTTACGAAAGCTACTTTTGAACTATATTATAAAATTGAAATTAAAACAGAAGAAAAGACTACCGTTATTGCAACAGCAAAAACCGGGATGGTGTTTTACGATTATAAAAATAAAAAAATTGCCGCGTTACCGGAATATGTAAAATTAAAATTATTGAGTCAAAGCAAGGATCTGTAATAGATGTCTGTTGAAGTACCCGTTTTCTGTTATCCTAAGCTTCGTCATTGTTCCATATTTTCCAACTTTCTTCAGCCTGAATGATCAGCATATCAAAACCGTTTTGTATGCTGGCGCCCTTTTCTTTTCCTTTTTTCAAAAACAAAGTCATCTCAGGATTATACACTACATCGAAAAGATAATGCAGAGGAGTAAGCAAATCATAATTTATTGGAGGAAAAGTATCAATATCGGGATACATTCCCAGTGGTGTAGTATTGATGATCAAGGTATGCGACCTTACCAGGTCATCAGTAAGTGATTGGTAAGATAAACTTTGACTTTCCATACCGGCCTTATTGCGGGAAACGGATATATATTCAATCTTTAGTTTTTCCAGAACATACCTTATCGCCTTTGCCGCTCCCCCTGTTCCAAGGATAACAGCTTTTGTATGATGTGGAAGGAGGTACTTGTTCAGTGATTGCTCAAAACCAATTGTATCCGTATTGTAACCATGCAATCTACTTTCTCTCAACTTAATACAATTACAAGCTCCGATTTTGGATACCACATCACTGGCAGTATGCAAATATGGAATCACCTGCTGTTTATAAGGTATGGTAACATTCAGTCCTTTCAATTGTGTTTGAGCAATAAGTTGTTTAAATTGCCCTATGGAAGGAATTGAAAAATTTTCATAAATACAATCAGTTATACCTTCATTCAAAAATTTTGCAGCGAAAAATTTTTTTGAGAAGGAATGGCTCAATGGATATCCAATCAAACCAAATATTCTCATAACAAAACTTCTTTATTCAGATAAAGATCAAAAGTATCTCCCCGAAGCCCGATGCGCATTGCTTCTAATGCTATCATTTCTGAAGGGGCTATGTTGCCAAGATTCACATTACATCCAATCAGTTCAAGAAAATAAAGTTGTTGTGCTTTTTGAGGGGCTTCCCAAATTATCTTTTCTTCAGGGATCTGCGTTAATATTTCCTGCACAAGACCTTCTCTTACCTCACCGCTACCACGGTAAATACCTACATTCCCGGATTCTCTTGCTTCTGCAATAACATAAGAAGCGCCAGCTAACAATTCTGCCTTCATTAATTCTATCCATTTGTAAGGAGGAATTATATGAGCGGCGTCTTTGCTTCCTACCTCGCTCAATACAGTTCCGTATTTAGTCAATTTCTCAATATAACCACATTTCTCAGAATGAGGGATAGTAATTGATCCATCACTGACTTCCATATAATAGATGCCATATTCCTTACAAACATTGATGTAATCTTTAAATTGATTACGGATCAGGAAAGCTTCAAATAAAGTTCCCCCAAAATAAATCGGGATGTCGTAGGAACGATAAACTTCAAGTTTCTCTCTAAGATTTGGTGTAACATAAGAAGTGCCAAAACCCAGCTTTACGATATCAACATGAGGATGAGCGCCACTCATGAAATTCTTTGCTTCCTCTATACTTAGTCCTTTATCCATAACCATTGTAATACCATGGGCACGGGGTTTCGGGTTTCTTTCAGGAATTTGGGAGAGATAAAAGTTCATCTTCTACTATAGTTTAAATTTACCTTGTTATATGTGTAAGAG
>CAXSIE010000160.1:8915-9376 GCA_964237295.1 uncultured Flavihumibacter sp.
ATACAGGCAGTTAGATGGAACGGTTTCGCTTAAAACCTGCAATCAGATCAACAACCAGTTGATTTTGAAGTATGGATGGATTTAAACTTATAAACTTCTTTAGCGTTTTAGGAGATTTCATAATTGCTCTCTGCAATTGCAACAAGCCTTCCTTTTGTTTCCCCATAGCAAAATACACAGCACTTAAATAATATATAAACAATGCTCTGCCTTCAGTAAGCTTAATTGCAGCAAACACCTGTTCAAGGGCTTCTTCGTAATAAGCTACATTGTATAGACAGCGGATCAATGCTTCCCAACCTGCAACGTTTTTTGGCCTCGAGCGTACTACATTTGTAAAATGTTGTATGGCATCTTTTATACTACCTAACTGCATCTTACATTCACCCATTGCCAGGTTATACTCAGGTTGCATACGATGAATCTGCATAGCAGATTCCAATTGTTTAACAGCTTGTGAC
>CAXSIE010000160.1:9386-10168 GCA_964237295.1 uncultured Flavihumibacter sp.
TGACCATTGATGTTCCTGTATATAAGTTGAGGCTATTTTATAGTAGAGCTTACTATCATCCGGACTTAAATGCGAGGCTTTGCGATAATAAAACCGGGCTTGCGCAAAGTTTTTCAATTTGTCATAACAATGTCCTATCGCTTCGAATATAACATCTTCCGGTCTGGATAATTCCAATACTTTTTCTAAAACCTCTATGGCTTCTTTAAATTTTCTTAACCGTATAAAGGCATCGCCCATATTGCGATAAGCATAATCAAACTTCTCATCTATTACTACCGCGTATTTATATGCATCTATTGATTTTTCATATAATTTTATTCCCTGATAAGCAGCAGCCAGATTAAACCAGGCTAATTCATTATAAGGGAATTCATCAATAATAGCCTGATGCAAGAGAATGCTTTCTTCATTTCTTCTCGTAAAATCTGTCCAGAAGCAAATTTTATATAAAGCTTCTTCGTTTTTAGGATCCAGTTCGAGAATCAACTTAAGGCAGTCAAAAATTTTGTCAAATTCTTCATAATCATCATAAACATCCGCCAATTCGAATAATAATTCAATCTTCTCTCTGCTTTCAAAAAGATTCAGCGCGTTTTCAAGCAACTCAACTGCTTTTTCCTGCTGATCAAGAGCCAGGTAAGCGTCGGTTTTTAAAATATAAAGATTAATATCACGGCTGTCAAGTAATTCAGCCTGATCAAGTGTATGTAAGGCATCGAAATACCTTCTTGCAGCAATTAAAAGATCCGCTTTTTTTAGTTGAATTACAGAAGAGTAAG
>CAXSIE010000161.1:0-7220 GCA_964237295.1 uncultured Flavihumibacter sp.
GATTACTTCTCCCATTGTCATTTCACCTGATTGGGGATGCAGTTCGTTGTTAATTACAATCTCTACTTCCTGTTTGCTGTACTCATGAAATTTCTGCAACCATTCAGCATGGTTTTTTCGTTCAATGAGTTCCGTTAGCATGGGTAAGGTTTCTTTGCAATCACCCCAAAGCCCGATGGTAGCTTTAACATTTTTATCAATTTCAGATGGATCTATGTCCAGGTGAATGATCTTGCATTGCTTTGCGTATTTATCCAGGCGGCCGGTTACGCGGTCATCGAAGCGCATACCGATTGCAATCAATACATCGCATTCATTGGTCAGTACGTTAGGACCGTAATTGCCATGCATGCCAAGCATACCAACATTAAGCGGATGGCTGGTTGGTATAGCACTAAGACCGAGTATGGTCCAGGCTGCAGGGATACCCGATTTTTCAATGAATGTTTTAAATTCTTCTTCTGCTTTTCCAAGGATTACGCCCTGACCCCAGATAACAAAAGGTTTCTGAGCTTCGTTAATAAGTTTGGCAGCCTCTTCAACATATTCTCTTCGTATAATAGGTTTCGGGCGATAGCTGCGGATAAAATCGCAGTGGGTATATCCTTCGTACTCAATTTTTTGCAGTTGTGCATTCTTTGTGATGTCAATCAGCACGGGGCCGGGGCGGCCGGTTTTAGCTATATGAAACGCTTTTGCTAAAACAACCGGTAATTCTTTAGCATCGGTAACCTGGTAGTTCCATTTGGTTACCGGAGTAGTTATATTGATAACATCTATTTCCTGAAAGGCATCCGTGCCCAGTAAATGTGCAAATACCTGCCCGGTAATACATACCAGCGGCGTGCTGTCTATTTGCGCATCTGCCAGTCCGGTTACAAGATTGGTAGCGCCCGGTCCGCTGGTGGCGAACACCACACCCACCCTGCCGGAAGAACGTGCATAACCTTGCGCGGCATGGATTCCGCCCTGCTCGTGCCGAACCAGAATGTGCTTGATGTCGTGACAGGCGAACATCGTACAAAGCATCGTATATTGGCATGATAGCCCCTCCTGGATAGCCGAAAATTGTTTCCACGCCTTCTGCCAGAAAGGCTTTCATTACTACTTCGGAACCACTGATCATCTCAGTCTTCGTCTGTAACACATCCGTCTGCGGCAGTTTTAACGTATTTAGCATATTTGTATAGTATTCCTTTTGTTGCATTTAACAAAGGTTGTTTCCAATGTTGTTTCCGGGTTTCTATTTCTTCCTGATTTACTTTCAGGGTCATCAAATTGTTTATAGTATCGATCTCGATTATATCTTCATCTTTTACCAGGCCGATCAATCCCCCTTCGAAGGCTTCAGGTGTAATATGGCCCACAACAAAACCATGGGTTCCGCCACTGAATCTTCCATCGGTTATAAGGGCAACACTTTTGCCAAGTCCTGAACCCATGATTGCCGACGTTGGTTTTAACATTTCCGGCATACCGGGACCGCCTTTCGGGCCGACATACCGGATAACGACCACATCTCCCGGTTTAATCCTTCCGGTGTTGATACCACTGATCAAATCATGTTCGCCGTCAAAAACACGTGCAGGGCCAACGAACTTATCACCTTCCTTGCCGGTTATTTTTGCAACACTTCCGCCTTCGGCGAGATTGCCATAAAGTATTTGCAGGTGACCTGTTGCCTTTAACGGCTCTTCAGTTGTATAGATAATTTTTTGAGAATCAAAATCAAGATCGGGAACACTTTCAAGATTTTCTGCAATTGTTTTGCCGGTTACAGTAAGGCAGTCGCCTTTAAGATATCCTTTCTTCAATAAATATTTCATTACGGCAGGAACGCCACCGATGTTGTGAAGATCTTCCATCAGGTATTTACCGCTTGGCTTAAGATCTGCGATCATTGGAACCCTGTCGCTTATTTCCTGGATGTCATCCTGCGTTAGTGGAACATCAACACTTTTCGCCATGGCGATAAGATGCAGTACTGCGTTGGTACTTCCGGCAAGCGCTATTACAACGGTCACGGCATTTTCAAAAGCTGCACGAGTCATGATATCTGTCGGTTTGATATCTTTTTCCATCAGGTTCCTGATGGCCTTACCGGCATCCAGGCATTCTTTCTTTTTAGCTTCGCTTAAAGCCGGGTTGCTGGAAGAATATGGCAGGCTCATACCAAGAGCTTCGATAGCTGAAGACATGGTATTGGCAGTGTACATGCCACCGCATGCCCCGGCGCCCGGACAAGAATTTTGAATGATGCCTTTGAAATCGCCTTCGTCCAGATTTCCGGCAATCTTTTGCCCGAGGGCTTCAAATGCCGAGATGATGTTAAGGTCTTTGCCTTTGTAATGGCCCGGGGCGATAGAGCCGCCATACACCATGATTGCAGGGCGGTTCAGCCTGCCCATCGCCATTAAGGTGCCGGGCATATTTTTATCACAACCAGGTATCCCGATCAATGCATCGTAATATTGAGCGCCACAAACTGCCTCTATCGAATCAGCAATGATATCGCGGCTCACGAGTGAATACCTCATGCCATCGGTTCCATTGCTCATGCCGTCGCTCACGCCAATGGTATTGAATATAAGCCCGACCAAGTCAGTATCCCAGACGCCTTGTTTAACAAGCTTTGCGAGATCATTCAGGTGCATGTTACAGGTGTTGCCTTCATAACCCATGCTTACAATACCTACCTGTGGTTTCTTAAGGTCTTCCTCAGTTAAACCAATACCATAAAACATAGCCTGTGCAGCAGGCTGGGTAACATCCTGCGTAATGGTTTTACTGTAGCTATTTAATTCCTTTGGCATCTTTTACCGCTGATTAAAATGATTAAAATGATTAGTATGAACTCACCGTTGATTTAAGTGATGTGGATAATTTAAATCAACATTTTTCATTCAACGATCATTCCTTCATATTTCTTTACAACCGATCCGGTTACCGGCCTTACCACGCAATTTTTATAAGCATCCTGAACTATTTTACCCAGCGATTCGCTCCATGGTTTTTTAAATGTAACATCATCAAGCGAATGCCAGCCAATCACTTCAGCAGCGGTTCCGCAAAAAAACGCAGCATCTGCATTTTTCATTTCATCGGTGGTAAATAATTTCTCTTCAACGGGTATGTTCAGTTCTTTACATATGTCTATAACCGTTGCCCTGGTGATACCCGGTAAAATGTTGCCTGTGGCCGGAGTTACAAGCTTTCCATCTTTTTCATAAAAAACATTGGCGCCGGGCCCCTCAGCTACATTTCCATTCATATCGGTGAGCAACGCTTCATCATATCCGTTGGCTTTCGCTTCCTGGCTTGCAAGCAGGGAATTAACATAATGACCGGAAGCTTTGGCTTCTATTTTAAAGCCTTTCGGATTGGGACGTTGAAAGGATGATGTCATCACTCTCAATAATTTTTCTCCAAGGAAAGGTGACATTTCCCAAACGGCTATCACAATGTATGAAATAGTATTTTGAGCGAAGCTCATGTTGGCGGGGGCATAAATTACAGGCCTGATATAGGCATCCTGCAAGTTGTTTGCATCAAGCAGTTCGTATGTGGCTTCGATGAGTTCTTCAGTATCGAAGGAGTAAGGCATGTTCATTGAAATCGCTGAATTCTTTAATCTTTCATAGTGTTCCACTTCTTTAAAAATAATGGTTTCGCCATTTACATTCCTGTAAGACCGGATTCCTTCGAAAACTGCATAGCCATAGTGTAATGACTGGCTATAAAAATCTGTTTTTGCTTCAGAGGCTTTTACAAACTCGCCGTTGAGATAAATGATGGTGTTTTCGTTGTAATACTGCATGTGCTGGTTGTTGTGTTTTAGCTATTACTGTGAGCTATGAGCTTTCAGCAGGTAGTTTAAACGTTGTAAAAAATAAATTTCATTGTTAGTGTCAACATTTAAGAAACTTGTTCCAGTTTTTCCAGGCTGGTAGCTGAAAGTTAACGGCCAAAAAAACCCGCCTCTTTTGGAGGCGGGTTGCTTATGTTTTAAGTTTAATTAAAAGTTGAGCCCTCCTCCGTTTGAAGCACCGATAATAATGACCACCACAATCAGGTTAACTGAAAGCGTGTTAATGACATTAAGTATCCTGGTGTTTGTCATGAAGAGGAGATTGTTTTCCAAACTTACAATTAAAATCTATTAATTTATACATTCTCAAAAATTTTCTGAATTTTTATTGATCAGTTATGTCAGAGCAGTGTTTATATTATGGTTGACTTGCTAAGTGCGATATTATTTTTATTGATTACAGAGGGAAGCCTGTTCTCGATAAAATCTCTTATCAGGTCACCGATCGTTGAAGTGGAATAATTATTTACGGTGTCTATGTCCCTGCTGACGAATCCATTTGTTAAAGTCCACTCCACGGCATTTCTCACCAAGGTTGCTTCGCTGTTAAGTCCGAAATGATCCAGCATCAATGCGGCGGACAAAACAGATCCTATCGGGTTGGCAATATCTTTGCCGGCAGCCTGAGGATAAGACCCATGGATGGGTTCAAAAAGCGCAGAACCGTTACCGACGGAGGCTGATGGTAATAATCCCAGGGAACCACTGATAACGCTTGCTTCATCACTGATGATATCGCCAAACATATTTTCCGTAAGAACGATGTCAAACTGTTTTGGATTTAGAATGATCTGCATGGCGGCATTATCAACAAACATATAATCAACGGCAACGTCGCTGTATTCGGCTGCCAATTTTTGCACTACCTTTCTCCATAATCTTGATGTTTCCAGCACATTTGCCTTATCCACCAACGTTAGTTTCTTCTTTCTTTTTTGTGCATGCTGAAAAGCAAGATGAGCAATACGTTCTATTTCCGATTGAGTATAGGTACATTCATCTATGGCCTGTGTCTGATCTTCACTTAATTCTTTCTTGCCAAAATAAATCCCGCCGGTCAGTTCCCGGTAGATGATGAAATCCACTCCTTCAAGTTGTTTGTTCTTCAAGGGAGACAGGTGGTGCAGTGCAGGATAAGTGCTTACCGGACGGATGTTGGCAAAGAGTTGCAATGCCTTCCGCAACTTCAGCAAACCCTGTTCGGGCCTCACTTTCGCAGTAGGGTCATTATCGTATTTGGGGTGTCCTATCGCACCAAACAATATTGCATCGCTCTTCAAACAAACTTCAATGGTTTCATCCGGCAGGGGGTTACCTGTTTTGTCAATTGCATCGGCACCCATCAAACAATAAGTATATTTAAAGCTATGGCCTGATTGCAGGGCTATGGCATCTAAAATTTTAATTGATTGGTTGGTAACTTCAGGGCCAATGCCATCTCCCAGTATAACTGCAATGTTTTTGTTCATAGGACTGTGATTAATAGGAATGTTGTTTTTCGAAGTCAGCTATTTCTTCTTTCATGCTCAACAGGTAATCTATATCATCGTATCCATTCATCAAGCATGTTTTTTTATAATTGTTGATATCAAAGGTTTCGTTATCGCCTGTTGCATCAATGGTAATGGTTTGATCGCCAAGGTTAATGGTAAGCGTGGAGCCGTTATTTAATTCAAATGTTTTTTGCAGAAATGCTTCACTTACCTGAACAGGGATCACGCCGTTATTTAAAGCATTGTTTTTAAAGATGTCTGCAAAAAAGCTTGACACCACTACGTAGAAGCCGTAGTCCAGTATGGACCATGCCGCGTGCTCTCTCGATGATCCGCAGCCGAAGTTCTTTCCTGCAACCAGTATTTCACCTGAGTAGGCAGGATTGTTAAGGATGAAATTTTCTTTAGGAGTTCCATCAGCATTATACCTCCAGTCTCTGAAGAGATTCTGTCCAAAACCGAGCCTGGTAGTGGCTTTCAGGAAACGTGCCGGGATGATCTGGTCCGTATCGATATTTTCCAGCGGCATCGGAACAAAGGTGGATGTTATAATATTGATAGCTTGCATATTTTTTAAATTTTAATACCTAAATTCTCTCACATCACTCACCACACCGGTAATCGCAGCTACTGCGGCAGTTAGCGGACTAGCCAGTAAAGTTCTCGCTCCGGCTCCCTGTCTTCCCTCAAAATTACGGTTACTGGTACTGATGCAATATTCACCGGCCGGAATTTTATCTTCGTTCATGCCAAGGCATGCGCTGCATCCTGCCTGACGGATAAAAAATCCTGCTTCCTCAAAAATTTTATCAAGCCCTTCTTCCTGCACCTGCCTGGCCACCTGTTGCGAACCCGGAACGATCATTACCTGAACGTTAGGGTTTTTCTTTTTACCCTTTATTACTGAAGCAACCATTCGCAGGTCTTCAATTCTTGAGTTAGTACAACTACCAATGAAAACATGCTGAACCGGCATCCCCAGCAATTGCTTTCCGGCTTCAAGCCCCATGTATTGCAACGCTTTGATGATGTTTTTTCTTTCCCCTTCGTCAGGAATACTATCAGTAACGGGTATCATACCATTAATGGCAATGCCCAGTCCCGGATTGGTACCATAAGTGATCATAGGCTCAATGTCGGCAGCATTGATATTTATTTCATGATCGAATACGGCTCCTTCATCAGTTTGCAGTTGTTTCCATTCTGCCAGTTTAATATCCCAAAGTTCTCCTGATGGAGCAAACTGCCGGCCTTTAATATATTCAAAAGTAGTTTCGTCAGGGGCGATCATACCGGCGCGGGCACCCATTTCGATGCTCATGTTGCAGATGGTCATCCTTGCTTCCATGCTCAGGCTGCTTATAGCCGAGCCCGCATATTCAACAGCATATCCTGTAGCACCGCTGCTGCTGATCTGTGATATGATATGGAGGATGATGTCTTTTGATACCACACCTTTGTTCAATGCTCCTTCAATGTTAATCCTCATTAATTTAGGCCTTGGTTGCATCAGGCATTGCGATGCAAAAACCATTTCCACTTCACTGGTGCCGATACCGAAAGCGATACAACCAAAAGCGCCATGAGTAGAGGTATGGCTGTCGCCGCAAACTATGGTCATACCCGGCTGGGTTATTCCTAATTCCGGCCCTATGATATGTACGATCCCCTGGAACGGGTGCCCTAATCCGTATAACTGAACATCATGACGTGCACAGTTTTCTTTCAGCTGCTGCACCTGAATTCTTGATAATTCATCTTTAATGGGTAAGTGCTGGTTGATAGTAGGCACATTATGATCTGCGGTGGCAACCGTTTTCTGCGGACGCAGTAACTTCAAGCCTCTTTTTTCAATTCCG
>CAXSIE010000161.1:7230-10130 GCA_964237295.1 uncultured Flavihumibacter sp.
AAAGGCTTGCGGAGAGGTTACTTCATGTATAAAATGCCTGTCAATATACAACACATCGGGTCCGCCGGGTATGGATTTTACCACGTGTTTATCCCAGATCTTATCAAACAATGTTTTTGGCATAAATTATATTAATGGAACGCTAGTTAAATTACAGTTATTGATTTTAAGAACTTAAACACTTGTAATTATCAGTATTTACTTCCCCTTTATCTACACAAGAGAGAGGCTTGACGACATTTGTTCATTATCAGACTGATATTTTGTTGCAAGTTCATGCAGGTCTTCTTCTTCCACTTCTTTTTTATCATCCGCCACCTGCAAAAAGTTTTTGTATAAAACATCTACATCATCACGGGTATATTGATAGCCCAGTTTGTGGAACCGGTAAGCCAGTGCGCTTCGTCCGCTTCTTGCCGTTAGCACTATTTTACTGGCATCCGCACCTACATCTTCAGGATTGATTATTTCATAGGTAGTGGAATCTTTCAAAAACCCATCCTGGTGAATACCGGAAGAATGAGAGAAAGCATTAGAGCCAACGATGGCTTTATTGGGTTGAACGGGTACCCTCATGGTTTCTGCTACCAGCCTGCTTATTGGATTCAGTTGTTGAATTTTAATATCCGTATAAAGATCAAGTGCTTTATGCTGATTCAACACCATTACCACTTCTTCCAGAGAAGTATTGCCAGCTCTTTCTCCCAATCCATTGATCGTACATTCGATCTGACGGGCGCCACTCATGACACCCGAAATGGAATTGGCCGTAGCTAAACCAAGGTCGTCATGACAATGACAACTGATGACAGCTTTATCAATATTAGGAACATGGTTAGCCAGCCATGCAATCTTTTCTCCATACTGGTAAGGAAGGCAATAACCGGTGGTATCAGGGATATTTACCGTAGTGGCACCTGCCGCAATAACCGCTTCAATTACCCTTGCCAGGTAGTCGTTATCAGTACGGCCGGCGTCTTCAGCATAAAATTCTACGTTATCGGTAAAATTTCTTGCCCATTTAACACATTGAATCGCTCTTTGAAGAATATCTTCCCTGGTTGAATTGAATTTACCCTGGATATGAAAATCAGAAGTTCCGATCCCTGTATGAATCCTCGGGCGTGAAGCATGCTTAAGCGCTTCAGCGGCTACTTCAATATCTTTTAAAACAGCCCTGCTAAGTGCACAAACCGTGGCGTTTTTAATAGCTTTAGAGATACGGGTTACAGATTCAAAATCACCCGGACTTGAAATAGGAAAACCGGCTTCGATGATATCTACACCAAGAAATTCCAGTTGCAGGGCTAATCCAAGCTTTTCGGTGGCATTCAGCTTACATCCCGGAACCTGTTCACCATCCCTGAGTGTGGTATCAAATATGAAGACTTTCTTTCCGGGCATAATTAATTTTAAAAGAGTTAAAATTGTGAAGGCCGCTTGGAACTTATATTTTATGACAATAGCAAACAGCCTTTGTTACGAAGTTACCTTTGTATAACTAGTCAATCGAATTAATATTGCATTGGTTTTACAACTTTGAAACTGTCACCATTGTTCTAAAACCCTGACTGGTATTTAATTACAGGAAAAAAAATTACGATGCCCAACCGATCAACAGATTCATTATTTCAACTGATAAAGTCGCTGGAAAAGTCGGAAAAACGTAATTTCAAGCTATATGTTAAAAGAAATTCAGCTACCGTAGACCTGAAGATCATCCATTTATTCGATGCATTGGATAAAATGATTGATTATGATGAGGAAATTTTGCTCCGGAGAAACAGCTCCATAAAAAAGCAACAGCTATCAAATATCAAAGCACATTTATACCGGCAAATACTGGCAAGCCTTCGTTTGCTGAATAATAACGACAACATCGATATCCAGTTGCACGAGCAAATGGATCATGCCCGCATTCTTTACAACAAAGGCTTATACCTGCAAAGCCTTAAAATCCTGGATAAGATAAAAGAAAATGCCCGGTCGCATAATCAATTAACTTTTTTATTACAGGTATTATTTTTTGAAAAAAAAATTGAGGCATTGCATATAACACGCAGTATGCAGGATAGGGCCAGCCAGTTAACGCAGGAAGTAAATGAAGTGAATACCAGGCTGCTAAGGGTTAGCCAGCTTTCGAATCTTTCGCTGCAGTTATATAGCTGGTATATTAAGAACGGCCATGCCCGGAATGAAAAAGACGAGATAGCAGTAAAACAGTTTTTTGAAGAATTCGTTTCATTTGATATAACAGCCGTAAACGGATTTTATGAGAAACTTTACCTGTACCAGAGTTACTGCTGGTATGCTTTCATCAAGCAGGATTTTTTGCTTTACTACAGGTATGCCCAAAAATGGGTAGACCTGTTTAAAAAGGAGCCTGTTATGGTTGAAGTGGAAACAGCTCATTACATTAAAGGTATGCACAACCTGCTGGGTGCTCATTTCGACCTGAAGAACAGTAAGAAATTTGAAGAGCACCTCGCCGATTTTGAAAAATTCGCCTGCTCGCAGGTTGTGAGCAACAGTGAAAATAACAGGATACAGGTTTTTGTGTACCTCCATATAGCCAAATTGAACAAGCATTTCATGGAAGGAACTTTTACTGAAGGATTAAAGCTGGTGCCGGTTATTGAAGCCAATCTAAAAGAGTATTCAAGATACATGGACAGGCACCGGGTGCTGGTGTTTTATTATAAGATTGCCTCTCTTTACTTCGGCAGCGGCCAATATGGAATTGCTATTGATTATCTTAACAAGATCATAAATCTGAAGGTTGACCTTCGCACGGATTTGCAATGTTACGCGCGGTTGCTGCATCTTATTGCCCATTATGAGATAGGGAACATTGACATCCTGGAATATCTTACCAAATCGGTGTTCCGGTTTATGTCCAA
>CAXSIE010000162.1:0-5242 GCA_964237295.1 uncultured Flavihumibacter sp.
CGCGAGCTGTACCCAGGAGCCTGACCTTTTAATGTAAGAACCTTATCTTCCACCTTAATTTTTGCTGTCGGGTGAACCGACGCAAAAGAAGCTACCAGATCAAGAACCGGTTTTGATGCTGAAAATTTTACTACAATAACGCTATCCGGATGTGAAGCGAACATTTCACGGGTAAATATAACGCCATCGGCCTGATAAGAAATTCGCAACAAGGAACGGGCGATATCCAGCTCACGCCGGTAATGGGTTACATTTTCCAGCGAACCTGATTTGAAAAATAAATCGCCCAGCGGCTGATAGTTTGCATGCAGCCTTCCCAGCCATTTTTTTCTCACCAGTTCATCGGCTTCCTTATTATCGCCTTCACTCAAAAGCTTCATCACCTTGTTAAAATCTGCCGTTACATTTACCTTTTTATAACTCAGCGAAGGCTCGCCGCTGTACAAGGTATTTTCATTCAATTGCAAATGTTCTTCCTCAATTCCTCCGAACACCATAGCTCCCATTCTTCCGTTCCCTAACGGCAGGGCTTCATTCCAGTTACCGGCAGGCTCATTGTAGTAAAGGAGGAGTTCTGAATCGGAAGATAATTTTTTACTGCCCATTCCGATAACAAGAAAGCTGATAACTGTAAGTATCCAACCTGATTTTTTTCTCACTGGTAATATCGTTTGGTGAAGGCTTAAAGAATCCGGTGTCATGTCGTTCGAACAGGTTTTGAACCACAGAGAAAAATCAGAGATAGAGAAGAGGAAACACAGAGAACGCCCTCTGCGTATCCTCTTCTCTACCTCTGGCTTTCCTCTGCGGTTATAAAGAACACTAGTACCCAGGGTTCTGCTCCATTTTAGATTCTGTATTTCTTTCAATTTCAGAGTAGGGGATAGGCCAGAGATTTTGATAGGGCTTGATAGTAAGTCCTGATTTCTCGTTGTATTTTACATCCCTGTCATACAATTTGCCTAAACGGGAGAGTCTGTTGCAACCCCGTCAATTTGAAAATCCCTGACGATATTATATTTCCGGATGACCGATTACCGAGCTGGCAGTGGTGATGGCTTCATCCGGCTTATTGAGGGAAATATAAATTTCCGCAAGCAGGTGTTGCGCTACCTGATCTTGCAAGATAACTTTGAATTTTGGCAAGTATGAAATGTAAATTACTTAATATTACAACTATAATTTTATTAATCTCTTACAATCGCTCTCAGCCGTCAGGATGATATATTTAACCGCCGAGTTATATAGAACAGCTTCCTCGGTGACCTTTGCGTTTCCTCCTCCTACTTTCCTCTGCGTTAAAAAAACACTTACAATTTTAGCAATTCAATACGTAATTTCATGCTTCACTTAATTTCATGCTTCATATAATCTTTGCGGGTTCTGACAAATTTCAGTCAGGTAAAGTTAACTTTCCATCATCTATTTAAAAAAACACTATTATCTTCAATTTTATCAACAATTTTAAATGTTGAAGTAACAGCACAATTGAAAGTGCTGTAAAGAAAATTTCAAATTAACCAAGCTGTTTTTAAGGATCGGGCTCTTTAAAATGTAACCATTGCAAATACTACATATGAAAAAAACATCTTACAAGGTAATCGTTCAAAGCAAGCGATTTGTGTTTAGTGTATTGTTGCTACTGCTTTTACAGCAGGGCTTTGCACAAAAGGGTGCAGGCGTTGTTAGAGGAAATGTATCTGATAATTCAGGCCCTTTGGAAGGTGCGTCAGTATCCTTTTCGGGTACACGCACAGGAACCAATACCGATGCCAGCGGGAACTATACCGTTTCAGTTTCTCCCGGCAATTACACAGTAGTTGCTTCCTATATCGGCAACATAAGATCTGAAGTAAAAAACATTACTGTAACAGCCGGTAAAGAAACGGTGGTAAACATAAAAATGGAGTCTGAAAGAAGTTCGCAGTTGCAGGAAGTAACTGTAAGTTACGGTAAGCAGCGTAGCAAGGAAATTACAGGAGCCATTTCAACTATCAGCGCGGCTCCTTTGCAGGATATGCCCGTTATGCAGTTCGGGCAGCAACTGCAGGGTAAAGTTCCGGGAGTTACTATTGCAGCTACCAGCGGACAGCCAGGCAGGGGCATAGCGTTCCGCATCCGTGGCGCAGCTTCACTGGCTACCGATTACCAGCCCTTATTTGTTATAGATGGCATGCCGATAACCGGCAGTATCAATAACATTAATCCCGATGAAATTGAAACATTTACGGTGTTGAAAGATGCCTCGGCAAGTTCCCTGTACGGCTCCCGTGCGGCAAACGGCGTTATCCTCATAACTACCAAACATGCTAAAGCCGGAGATTCAAAAATAGAATTTACCAGTAACTACGGCCTGCAGAAAATTCCTTTGAACAAAGTGCCAAAACCAATGAACGGCACCCAGTGGGCTGAGTTTATGAAGGAACGATATGAAGACAGAGTAAAATATGAGGGATACACCGGCGCTATTGATACCGAATACGCCAATCCCGGTAAATATGGCAGGGGTGTGGATTGGTATAGTTTGCTTACCCGCGATGCACCTATCCAAAGTTATAGCATAAGCGTTCAAAGCGCACGTGAAAGATCCACTTCTACAGTGGTGGCAGGATATGAAGCACAGGAAGGCGTTATAATTAATACCAGCACCAAACTTTTCTCCCTTCGCTTTAATCAGGACCTGAGCCTGGGTAAAAACAATCAATTGAAAATCGGCTTTAACCTCGCGCCAAGCTATCGTTTGGATCACAACAACAGGATAACAACCGACGGACTTGGCGGCGCTTATGAAAGGCTGTTTGAAGCCAGCCCGATCATCAATCCATATTTGCCGGATGGCAGTTATACGCCCCTGGTTAACTCGCCCGGCATGGTCACCTATGTGAACCCGCTAGCAGTGGTAAAAGAATCAAAAGACAATTACATAACTACCAGGATACTGGCAAATGGCTACCTGAATTACGAGTTCTTGCCCGGGTTAAGTTTAAAAACCAATCTGGGTGTAGACAAAGGCGCTGAAACGCGCAACACCTATACACCTTTTGTAGTTACCAACAGCTTAGCTACCGGCGTAGGCAGTTCCGTGGATAATTACTCCTATACCGCAGAAGCGAACCTTCAATATGAAAGAACCTTATTCACCGACCATCATATTTCGGCTTTGGCAGGTTACTCCGTACAAAAATTCAACAGCAACAGCAATTCGGTTTCCGGCACAAATTTTCCAAGCGATAATGTGCCTTATATAAGCGCTGCAACATCTATCAGTGCAGGAACAAGCAATACGGCACAATATTCACTGCTGTCTGCAATCGGACGTTTGAATTACACATTTAAGGGCAGGTATTTATTGCAGGGTTCCGTGCGCCGGGATGGATCTTCAAGGTTTGGCGCAGACCGCAAGTTTGGATATTTTCCATCCGTATCTGCGGGATGGATCATCAGCGATGAAAAATTTATGGCAGCATCAAAAACCGTTAACTTACTTAAATTACGTGCCAGTTATGGCATAACAGGTAATAACAATATCGGTAATTATACTGCGATACCTGTTCTGGGAGCTTATAATTATACGCTGAACGGGGCCTTGGTTGCAGGGTCAACAATCGGATCTCTAGGTAATCCGGATCTGGCCTGGGAAAGAAACAAGCAGTTTGATATCGGGTTAGACCTGAGTATCCTGAATAACCGTATCAACTTTACGTATGATTATTATCATAAAGTATCGGATGGACTGATCCAGCCCAGGCCGATACCAAGGGCATCAGGATTTACAACGATTAATTATAATATAGGCCAGTTTGCATTCTGGGGACATGAGTTCTCGGTTAACACCGTTAATTTAACCGGTAAGCTAAAATGGAATACGAACTTTAATATCGCTTTTGAAAGGAACATGATTCAGAACCTGGTGTCTCCCGGTTTTCTGCGCAGGAACAATACCGTTTCTTCCGACTATTTCCGTCAACAGGTCGGCCACCATTTAGGGGAGTTTTATGGTTTCGTATGGTTAGGATTGTACCAGGATGCGGCAGACCTGGCCAAATCTGCCAAGTATGGCAGCGCCTCTGATGTCGGTACCTTAAAAATGAAGGATATCAACGGCGATGGCGTTATTGACGATGTAAATGACCGGACCTTTATTGGTGATCCAACCCCTGACTTCAATTTTGGATTAACCAACAACCTCAGTTATAAAAGCTTCGACCTGAGTATATCTATGGCAGGTTCTGTCGGCGGCAAGGTTTTAGCTGCCGCTAAATGGGCTTACCTCACTAATATGGATGGTTCAAGGGTTCCACTCGCTGCCGCACTGGATCACTGGAGATCAATAGACAATCCGGGTTCAGGCATTTATCCAAGAACTAAAACCGGCACTACGGCTATGGGCAGGCAGGTAAATACACAATGGATTGAAAACGGATCATACCTGACGGCAAAGAATATTTCCCTGGGTTATAACTTCAAGCTGGGTAACAGTTTAATGATCAAGACGCTTCGAATCTATGCTTCCGTTCAGCAGGCTTTTATCTTGACAGGATATTCAGGCGCGAATCCTGAAATCAGCATAACCGGCCTGGATGCAACCGCAGGAATTGGAGTGGATGAAAATGCCTATCCGATACCAAGAACCTTTTCCATAGGAATCACCACCTCATTCAAATAACATTATTTCAAAAACTACAATGAAAAAGATATATATATTCAGCTCCCTTCTTTTACTTACATTGATTTCCTGTAAAAAGAGTTTCATAAACCTTTTGCCACAGGATTCATTGTCACCTTCCACCTTTTTTAAAACCGAGGCGCAATTACGGCAGTCCGTTATTGCAGCGTATGTTCCTTTACGTGACCTGGCAGTGAATGATTATTTCACATCTGAAATGCGCTCGGATAATACTCATTACCAGCCCATTCCAAGCAACAGGGGTACCGCCTTTGTTCACAGGGAAAACATATCAGACTGGATTGATGATCCTACCAATGCCTATACAAATGCCGTATATTTTCATTGTTACAATGGCATTTCCAGGGCAAATATCACTATCGGGCATTTAGACGATGCGGCTACTTTATCCGCAACTGCCAGGGCTGATATAGAAGGCCAGGCAAAATTTCTGAGAGCATACAATTACTTTAAACTGGTACGCCTTTTTGGCGGTGTGCCGTTATACCTGAAAGAAGTAACCAAATCGGATGAAGCATTTTTACCACGTTCAACAGTCGAGGAGGTTTATGCCCA
>CAXSIE010000162.1:5321-6710 GCA_964237295.1 uncultured Flavihumibacter sp.
TACTTTCAGATGCAACAGATGCGGTGGCAAAACTGTTACCGCCTGCAAAGTTTCCGCAAAGCGGTCAGGCTACCAGGGGTGCTGCCACCATGCTGCTTGCCGAGATCTTTATGACCCAAAAGAAATACGCTGAAGCAGAAACGTTGCTGAATACTCTATCCGCTATGGGCTATGCACTTAACACCAATTATGCCGACGCATTTTTAACTACCAACAAAAACAGTAAGGAATCTCTGTTCGAAGTGCAATACCTGGAAGGAACAGCGGCAGGTACCGCTCCAAGCAATTTCATTTACCAGTTTTTACCCAGAATGACTACCACCGTTTTAATTACTAATAATGCAACTGCCAACTCCGGTACCGGTGGCTGGAACATACCATCGTTTGATGTGATCAGTTCCTATGAAACCGGAGATAAACGCCTGGACGCTTCCATAGCTGTTGCAGAAGGAACCGTTAACTCAAGTGATCTCATGGTGGTTTCCGCCAACAAAAGTATTATTGGTTATACGCCTGCAGCCGGTAAGGTAGGCATTCCGTATATTAAAAAATACCTGCATTTACCACATGTAGCTACCAATAACAGCAATGATAACTGGCCGGTGTACCGGTATTCAGATGCGCTGTTGTTACTGGCTGAAGCTTTGAATGAACAAAACAAATCGAGTGCCGCTTTAACAAGCTTGAACATGGTGCGAGTGAGAGCGGGATTATCAGTCAGCACCGAAACCAACCAGGCTAACCTGCGGGCCATCATCTTTCATGAACGAAGAGTGGAACTTGCCTTTGAAAATCACCGCTGGCACGACCTGGTACGAACAGGTAATGCCATTCCGGTGATGACCGCTTACGGTATTAAAGCTAAAGCCGCCTACACCAACCTTCCTTCGAATGCCTTTACTATTACCAATGAAAAATTGTTATTCCCGATACCTCAGTCGGAAAGAGAAATTAATCCCGGGTTAACGCAGAATCCGGGATATTTTTAGCAGACGCTGGATGCTGAAGGTTCTTAACAGACCGTTACCTAGCAGTATAAAGTTTTATTTCATTTTTAAATAAAAAGCCTGTAAACAAAGATGTTTACAGGCTTTTTGATTAGCATATTTTATCTACCAGTTCGGACTTTGTATCAAACTCGGCGCGTTTGATATCTCGCTTGAAACCAAAGGCCAGAAATAATTTTTCGATGTAAAAACCCTGTCCTCAAGTTTAAAGCGTTGCATTTTATAGTTTACACCACCAACAACCATTGTTCCGGTAGGATCTGCAACCGGCCTCATACCGTGGGCGGCGTTTTGTAATCTTGGATAAGGCCATACATTGTCCGGCGTAGGAGAGGCCTTGGCAATTGCTGCCTGTGCAAGTTCTGCATCTGAATTGGGCTCA
>CAXSIE010000162.1:6720-10119 GCA_964237295.1 uncultured Flavihumibacter sp.
CGCGACGCTCCCTCTGGATGTATTTAAGCAGATCTGCCTGATTCAGTCCCGGAGGAACCGGAGCCATGAATGAACGGGCACGCAGTGTATTTAAGATCGTATAAATTTCAGCACTAGGACCGCTATACCTGTCCATTGCCTCGCAATAAATCAACTGAATTTCAGGGAGACGGATAGAAGGAAAATGTAATGGCCATGATCCGCTTCTTTTCCAGTCTTCATGATAGAATTTGCGTAGGTAGTATCCGGTTGAAGTAGCATTGCTGGCTCCGATCTTATCTGCACCGGTAGCTGTATTGATGATTTTAGTTTGGTAAGTGGCGCCATGATACATCACGTCAGAATAAAAACGGGGATCGCGTTTTTCGTAAGGCTGATTTTCATCCCAGCCTTTTGCTTTTGCCTGCGGATCGTATGTTGCATATCCATAGCCATCGTTCCCAATGAATTCATATTCATCAACCTGCTCCTGCAGCGGCTGCAGACGGGAAGCACCACCAAAAGACGGGGGTATATGGTCGCCCTGCCACGACTCGGCTTTGTTGTTTGTAATGATTAGGGCCCACTCAGCCTGGGCAGCCACGGTGCTTATATAAATCTGCTTGATCCTTGCATACACCTTATTGTTACTTTCAGCCTGGAAGTCACTTGCATTACCCATATATAAATTGTAACGCAATGCTCCGTTATTAGTAAGGGTCATCATAGCTTTAGCAGCATCAGCTGCCAACTTCCATTTTTCCTTATCATAGTTAGCGTAGGTATCTTTACCAACGCGGGTATCGCTGCCGGGGAGCTTGCCACCATTATATAAAGGACTCGCATTCATATAAAGCACGATCGATTTTAACGCCATCGCAGCACCTTTGTCTATCCTGCCGAATTCAATATCCAGGTGACGGGCCGGTAACTGGTCAATTGCAAAATCAAGATCAACCATGATTTTCTTTACAAACTCAGGCCAGGATTGACGAACGAATTGTTCATTGGCTCCAAGGTCTGCAACATAATCCATGTAAACAATGTCGCCATACCAGCGTGCCGCTAACCAATGAAAATACGCACGGAAGAAATGTGCTTCAGCCACACGATTTTTCAAATCACCGGGTTGCAACGGGTTATCGGGTGATTTGTATTTTTCAACATTTGTAATAAACACATTCGCTTTACGGATGGAACCGTAATAATCAGCCCAATATATACCGTTAGCTTTACTCGGCATGCCAATAGAAGGTCCAAAGCTTCCAAAGTTAAACTGATCCGGGATCGCTTGTTCTACCTGTGTTCCCTTAGTTTCATCAGTTATGCCCGACATGGAAAAGTCGTTAAGCGTAACGATTCCTTTGTCGCGATCACGCATTTCGCGGTACAACTTATTTGCTTCACCATTAACTTTATCCCAACTGGTAAAAACCTGCTCTTCACTTACTTTGTTATCAGGCGACCTGTCAAGAAATTTACTGCATGACGTGGAAACCAATACAAAGCTGAGCAGTAGTAATGAAATATAATTTTTCTTTTTCATAATTAAGCTAGTTAAAATGTTACGTAAACACCAAAATTAAAAACCTTCTGAATAGGGTACCAGTCGCCACCTTGATTTGTTTCAGGGTCAACATCAAATTTTGATAATTTATCCCATGTCAACAGGTTAAGTCCCTGAGCATAGAAACGTGTTTTGGTAAATCCATACTTTTTGAGAAGGGTGTTCGGAATAGTGTATCCAAACTCTACACTTTTTAATCTCAGGTAAGAACCGTCAGCAAGAAACAATGAACTATTAGGATTTTTATTATTTGTATAAGTGCCGTAATGTAAAGCCGGATAGGTAGCTGTTGCAGCAGTTGCCGGAGTCCAGCGATTTAAATGTATGGCTTTTACCCTGCCGATTATATCCTGCCCGTATGTTGGGAAGTCATATGCGGCCGCATCCGTTAATTGAACATTGGTGTTAGTAGACCCCTGGAATAATAAACTAACATCAAATCCTTTGTAAGAAGCCCCCATTGGAATACCGAACTGGATTTCAGGATTGCGTGGGTTACCGATAGCAACCCTGTCTTCCTGGTCTGTGATCTGGCCATCTCCGTTCTGATCCTTGTAAACAGCATCACCCGGAATCATTTTACCCCATTTCTGGTAAACAGCGGCATTTAGTTTATCAGCCTCTGCCTGGTTTGCTACGAAATGATCAAAGATATAATCAAACTGTTCGCCAATACGTTTGCCGGTGCGGGATGCGTATGATACAGATTTGCCATCCGGGGCAAAACGGTCTACTTCGTTAAGGAAGATAATCTTGTTTCTGGCGAATGAAAAGTTAGGCTTAATGTAATAACTGAATTTTTTACCTATATTATCGGTCCAGCCGATTTCCAGGTCAATGCCATGATTGTCTACAATTCCAAGATTTAATTGAGGAGAGCTTTGTCCGACAACAGCAGACAGATTCCTTGTACCGTTGGTTCCGGGTTGAGTGAGGATATCATAACGATGTTCGGTGAAAACATCTGCTGTAAGGCTTAACCTGTTTTTAAGTACTCTTAGTTCAATACCAATATTGGTTTTTTTGGCTTTTTCCCAGGTTAATAACGGGTTGGCAAGTGCACCTTCAAAAACACCTGCGGGTACACCTGAATTCAAATCATTTCCCAGATTATAAGTGTCGCCATTTACATTGTAAAACTGAAGGTATCCAAATCTGTTCGGCGTATTTGGGTCGGCCGCTAATCCCGGAAGCTGGTCACTTCCTACAAGACCAAATGATCCCCTGATTTTAAGATAATCAATGATTGATGTCTTTTTCATAAAATTTTCGTTACTCACAACCCAGCCAGCAGCCACAGCGGGGAAGAGGCCATAACGGCGTCCTTTGGCAAAATTTTCAGAACCGTTATAAGCAGCGTTTATTTCAAAGAGATATCTTTCATCATAATTATAGGTGGTACGAAAAGCTATTCCCTGGTTAGTAAACGGCACATCGTTCTGGTAGGTGCGTTTTTGTTGCTGTCCTAACAGGAGTGCGGTAACATTATGAAGGCCGAAAGCCCTGGCATAATTCAAAGATGCCTGAACGTTGTTTTTGCGTTGAGGCGGGGGGGTAGATGCGTTGTAATTGTTGTTCATGGTATTATTCTCTACACGGCGTGGAGAAGCATAAGCTCCCGTGTAATGCCCGCCATTCATATATACGTCCACCCCTTGCTGTGGATAAAAAGTTGCATAGCCACCATATTCCCTGTAACCTTCAGATTCGTGCGGGATCGTTCTGTCTATGGTATTACCAGCCTGGATGTCGTAAGAGAATTGAACATCAAAGGTCAATCCCTTTGTGATAAAATCAAGCTTGTGACCAAGGGCAAAACTTCCATCCATAAATGTTTTATACTCATTCAGGAA
>CAXSIE010000163.1:0-354 GCA_964237295.1 uncultured Flavihumibacter sp.
AAAAGTTAAAGATTTAGAAGCGTCTTTGGGAATATTTGGAAGGAATGTGGGTAATTATCCAAACCTTTTTTCAAAGGCTTTTACAACTCTGCGAGATGAACTTTCTAAAGTAAACACCCAAATAAGTAGCGGTGCCTTTAGTGGCAAGCCGTTAGAAGATTTGATTACAAAACAAAGTGCGTTACAAAAAGCTACGAATTTAGTAAGTAAAGAATTCACCAACGGAGCTACGCAGACAAAAGCTTATAAAGATGCATTAAACATCGTTGGTCAAGTAAGTGGAACAGATAGTGATGAATTTAAGGCTTTAGCTGAAGGGATTACTGAAGGTGCTGAGAAGGCTGCAGATTTGAC
>CAXSIE010000163.1:364-10106 GCA_964237295.1 uncultured Flavihumibacter sp.
AGGAGGTAGCAAAAACAACAGAAGGTACCAGTAAGCTGGCAACCGGCTTCGGTAAAGTTTTTTCAGGCTTGAGAAATCTTGCGAATCTCATTCCTGGGTTAGGCATCTCCGGTATAGTGCTTTTATTAATCACCCCACTTGCCTCGTTAGCTACGTCGCTCTTCCAAGCAGGCAAGGCCGCATCCGATGCAAAAGATAATACAGCTGCCTTACAAAAGCAGTATGAACAAACAGAAGCCATAATCGGTAAAGCAGGTGATGGTTTTGAAAAAGCTACGGTAGAAGTTGAAACATTAAAAACAGAAATAGATTTAGCTAAGCAAGGGTTTTTAGATAAGGAGAAAGTCTTAAAACAGTATAATGATACAGTAGGAAAGACTACCGGTCAAACGGACTCACTATCAAAGGCAGAGCAATTGCTAATTGACAAAGGCCCGGCTTACATAAAGGTAATGTTGCTTAAAGCTGCGGCCACTTTGGCTTTAGAGGATGCTGCAAAAAAAACATTCGAAGCTGAACAGACCAGGCGCAAAAAAGAGGAAGATTTTGCCAAAGGAACTGACGATGTAGCAAACCTGGCTTTGGGAGCTCAAGGCGGTGAAGGACAAGGAATAATTGATCAAAAGGAGTTTGATGATAATAAAGCCAAACTGAAGGCACTCAATGAGAAAAGGAGAAAGGATAGAGCGGATGAGGCTGAAAAAGACGGGCAAGCGCTAATAGACATAGCTAATAAGTTCAGAAGCGACGCTGCAAAGCTGGCTAAAGAAGCAGGACTCATTGATGGAGATGATAAAAATAAATCAACGGTAGATAAATTAAGTGTAGCTGAACAGAATGCTTTAAAACTGATAGAGGAAACCCGCTTACGATTACTCGCCATTGAAAACACTTCTACAAACGAAATTCAAAAAGTCCGGGATCTATCCCTGAAGGAAGAAATCAAACACCTTGAGACAGTCGAAGCAATTAACGTCGATGCACTTAACAAAAAATCTCAATTGCTTTTGCAGAAAGGCAAACTGAACGCTGAGGAAAAGCGAAGCCTGGCGGAGTATGGAGAACAGCGAAGTACTATTGAATTGCAGACCTCACAAAAAATAGCAGCACTTCAAAAGAAATTTGCTGATGACGAAAATCAAGTCCTTAAAAAGAAGTTTGATGAAACCAGTAAGACATTAAAAAATGAGCTGGATGAACAAATCCGTATTACAGAAGCTGCTAATAAGCAAATACAAGATGATCCCAGTGTCAACAATGTAGGCAAAGCGTTAGCCCAGGAACAAGCTGATAATGCGATAATAGAATTGCAACAACAGCATTATGCACATCTGCAACAGTTAAACGATAAGTTTAATCAGGAAGCTTTGGCTAAAGCTAGTGAAGCCACCGATAAAGCCATTGCAGCATCAAGCAGAGATCGTTCTAAGATTGCCTTAGCGGAGTTGAAAGATATTCAGGTTATGGGAGCAGCTAAAGTTACCCAAATTGAGACTGAGTACTCAAAACAAATAAAAATTATTCTCGACAGTGAAACTCTGTCAATGGAAAAGAAGCAGCAGCTTATTGTAAAGCTTACTCAGGCTGAAAAACGTACTATACTTACCGCGGAGCTTGAAACACTGAATGCTGAAGTTGCCCAGGAAGCCATTTTACTTGCAAACAATGCTATCAGCTACGAAGAATATTTAGCAACTATACAAAAACAAAAACAGAAAGCCGCTGAAGTTTCCGCAGCTTCTCCGGCCAATGATCCAACAAAAAGCAAAAATCCAATTGCAGGGTTATTCGGTTTTAAAGCAGGTAGCAATGAAGAAAAAGGAGTGCAGGAAGTCGTTGCAGCCAGCTATGCGTTCGCCCAGGATGCCATGAACGGTTTCTTTGATGCTGAAAGGGAAAGGGTACAGCAAAGCCTTAAACTTGCTGAAGAAAGAATTGAATCTGATCGCAAATCTGCTTTATCAAGAGCACAAAGCCAGGCTGAAGAGGATAGCCTGAATAGGCAATTTGATCAAAAGAAACTTGCAGCTCAAAAATTAGCTTTTGAGCAAACAAAGAAGATAAAAAAATCAGAAGCGAAGATTGCTTTTGCAACTGAAATCGCAAACATATTCGCTACAGCATTTCAGTTGGGACCGATTGCCGGTCCGATAGTTGGGGCTATCCTCGCAGGGCTTGCAGCAATAAGATTAGGGGTAAACCTGGGAAGGATTGATAAAGAAACTTTTGCTTATGGCGGTAATCCAGACATGACAACCACCAGGGGAGGCCGGGTAAAAGGCCGTTCCCACAGCCAGGGCGGCAACCCATTTCTTTTTAAGGGCCGGGTTTTCGAAGATGAGGTTGACGAATTAAATGTAATCCGGACAAAGAATGCACCGGCAAATAAGCCATATACTATTTCCGGTACTCATACGCAAATAGCCAGCCTGCTTAACCAGTTAGGTGGCGGGAAGGCATTTGCTCCGGGCGCCACACTAAAACGGTTTGAATATGGCGGTAATCTTGGCGAATCGTTGCAAGCGCCGGTGTTCATTCCCTCTAACCAGGGATCAGGCCCGGCCGCTGACAAGCTGCTTGATGCCATAAGAGAACAATCTGAAAATTTACAAACAGTGTCTGACAAGATCGAAGCACAGACAAAAGCCATCAACGGCCGCATTGATCGTTTAGAAGTTGTGCAGGTAACCGATAGCGTTACCAGTGCTCAAAAGAAAAAGGTTAGGCAATCAAGTTTAGGAACCCTCTAATTTTTGTAAACAACAAAAAAATACAAAATGGGATTGAAAAAAGGTCAAACGAATAATCCGGATGGCAGACCAAAAGGATCAAAAAATAAAGTTGGTGAGCAGCTGAGGGAAACTATTGCCGCTTTCCTGGAGCAGAATTTTGAGAAGATTCAGAAGGATTTCTGGAGTACCAAACTTTCACGCAGGGACCGGCTTAAGTTTTACACGGATCTACTTCCTTATGCAGTACCCAGGCTTCAATCAACTACCATGGACATCAATTTCGATCAGCTGAGCGATGATCAACTGAATGAAATTATTGAGCGGTTAATAACATCAGCTACCGATCAGGAAAGCGAATCACAAAACAATTCATAAACACGTAAAACAATAAACATGGATAATAGAACTATTAAAGCAATTCAGGCTCATATGCAAATAGCTTATAACAAAAGCCGGTCTAAACCTAAGGTTATTGGCTCCTGGGGTGACCAAGGTAGTAATTCAACGCCTAAGCCTGTAGATAATCGAAAGGAAAAGTTGCAGTTCCTAAATGGCATGCAGATCGGTATGGTATTAGGCAGCCAGGCAGGAAAAATGGGCGTTGTTTTCCCTGACAATAAAATGCTTGATTTTAGCTCAATGTCAGATTCTGAGTTAAACACCCATCTTGACAGATATACCAGTCTGATTGATCAGGAGTTAGGGAAAGAGTCAAACAATAAATCAAACACAAACCGTCCGGCCAAGGTAAGGCAGAAAGGCACCTTTGCTAAGGCTATCGCAAAAAGTTAATATCATGTTTGATCGAAATAAATTAAGTCGGCAGGATAAGATTGATTTTTTAAAAGGCCTGCAAGCGGGTACGAAAAGAATAAGTGAAATTTTACCATCAAGGGTTATCCATTTTTGGAGATACGATGATGATGAAATTTACTTTCGGGAACCAGATAAAAAGCCTTTCACCCGAGATCAGATCGAAGAGATGGAAGAAAAGCTAAACGCTAATAATACTTACTTCACCATTCATGTAATGAGTACAGGCATCCCGATTGCCCATTGTGAAGAAGATATAGTTATGTAACCAATTTTTCAATTATAAATTTAATTTTATGGAGTACCCTAAACAATGGGCCGAATCAGAAAGACAAGCCAAAGAGATTGATTTAAAAAAACAGTTGGACGCATTACAAACAGATGCACAGCTAATCCCTTTTAATAAGTATATCAAGGATTGGATATACAGCAAGGTCATAAAAAAAGTAAAACCTAGCGTCGAAGATAGGGGGTTTATGACATACGGCGGTGCCGCAATGGCGGCAGACTTAGTAAATATTTTGATAGGTCAGCACAATGACAGGGGGGGCTTTAGCAATGGAATCCCAGACTACGATTATATAAGTCTGAACCTTCATAAATACCCGGAGGTGTTTGAATTTTTAACTCAGGCGGACAAAATCATTAACGGTCAGATAGCAGCATATAAAAATACTCCTATCATAAAAAGGGGAACAATGGTTGAAAGGGATTATGTCAAAGCTTTGGAAGAGTATGGCGAAATTGATGAGTAATTATCAAGGTTACTCGACGGCATCTATTTCTTAAATTTTAAAACAACATAATTTTTATGGAGTATCCTACACAATCAATTGATACGACAATGCAACAAAGATCTTACGATCATAATTTGAAGGTGGCAGCGCTGGAAATAGAATCTCAATTAATTCATTTTAATAAATATGTTAATAACTGGGTTTACTTGAATGTTGACAGTAAAATTAAGAAAGCGGTTATAACATCCCAGGTAAATGAATTATATCCACCAATTGTAGCGCCTGATACCGCCAGTGTGATTGCTCCAAAACTGCGATCAGTACATAATGAATTGGCAGGTAGAGCAGGTTCAAACGCTGATGCGAATAGTATTAATCACTGGCTCAAAGAATATCCGGAAGTGTTTTCCTTTTTGCGAACGGTTGACAAATTGATCGATATTCAAAAGGCTAACTATATCAACATACCTCCAGATGAAAGAGGCTTAACCGCGGAGGTAAATTATGAAACTGTCCTGGCTCAATTAAAAGTTGAGTATGGTGAAATTGATGAATAGTCGTAATTGGACTACCTATTAAATTACAACGGCCTTGTAAATCAAAATGATACAAGGCCGTTAAGTTATTGCGGGAACATGTGCAGTAAACAAATAGCTTTATAGTATAACCAATTTAAATTATAAAATTGGAGCCATAAACAATTCGAACCTTTCAAGTAACACGGTGCTTTGAAATAACTTCGCTTTTGGAAATTTAACTTTGGCTAACTTCACTATTTCTTCCCTCTCAACTTCGGGCATTTTCAAGCCAAGGTAAATTTCCAGAATTGCATCATTGGGTAGTTTATAAGCCGTTCTTGATGAAAAACTTTTTATAAGTCGATATTCATCTTCATACTTCCACTCACTCGACTTTGTGAGTAATAAATTTGTTCGGTCTTCTTGATCATTTTTGAAAAGATCAATGTAAGGCACTTCCTCACTGTAATTTATGGGTTCGAGAGTTCCTTCTAATGCTTCTCTTAATTTGTATTTGTCCAATCCTACACAGAATCCACGATGGGAATTTGCATAGTGACTCCACATTAATAAATTATTCATTTTCGATGTTAGTGATAGGATGCCAAAAGTATTGTAAGCTTTAATATCTTCTTCATATGAAGCACGCCAATAGCTCCCATTTTCAAAGTGCCCGGAGTATTGTTGATTGTAACACTTTTGGAGTAACTCTTCCTCTGAAATTTTTGGTTCAAGACTCCTGCCGATTTGATGTAATTTTGAAAATATATTAACAGGAGTCATTTGCTCTGGTTTAAACCGGAATGGTATCGCTGCATCAAATGGATCGTTAAATTGATTTGCTGACGAAAGGTATACTTCGTTTTCAGTTAATATTTTTTTTTGATATTGTTGGTCGACGCAAAGCTCATTCCATTGACGGTATTTATAAAGTGGCTGTGGAACATCCTTTATATTCATATTAGCTATTAATATATGAAAAGTTAATGAATAAATTAAGCCGGTGTTAGACCAATTTCACCTTGGATATCCAACGATCCATCATTATCAACAGCGTAATCCCATGTCCTTCTTATAACCTCGTTAGTTACCTGGTCAATGGCAACAAGGTAATCCCTAAGCTCTTTATCAGGATTGCCGATATCATCAATGATTTGATCAGGAAAGGGCATTGGAAGATGCCGGTCAATCTTAAATGCCTGCATTATTAATACCTGGTTGCTTAATACCATCCTTAGCATTGCATTGTTTTCCATGGCCAGCTTAAGCAAGGCAATATCTTTTCCGTCTGTAGTGAATATTCGTTTCATAATAGCTTATGTTTAAAATTAATAAAAAAGCCCGGCAAGTAAAAACAAGCCGGGGTTCCTAATAAATAAAGTTTCTCCGTAGAGCGAAGCCTGGAAATTGACATTTCCTCCGCTTTTTGCGTTTTTAAATCTATGACCTACTGATCAAACGATGAAAATAGAAAACACACTTTTAAATTGTATGAAAGCATCTTAAACTTTATGGCTAGCTTAATGAAATTGTAGACCATAAGTAATAGTTTTTTATGGGTTATTAATTTTGATGCTGTTTCAAAAACTCCTGAAGCCTTGAAATAAGTTTTAGTTTACTTCCATCCGGCTTGTTTGATACCAGAGGGCATTGAGGCGATGTTTTTGAATAGTTGCAGAATGCACACGTAACGCGCATAGGACAGGTGATGCACTTTGATTTCATATAGTTATTTTAAATGCTTGTTTCATGAACTGCAGCAAGGTTTTGAATGGCGTTAGTAACGCTACCGTACTTTTCTTTAAGTTGATCTAAAAGCTTACGTTCAATCGTAATTTGATCTTCCGGCAGCTTCTGAACGCAGCGGAGATAATTAATAATGCAGTAGCTGACATTGTGGTCCTGTGCATGTTTTTCCAGGTCATAAACCATCTCGCCAAACTCTTCAAACTCTTTTAAAGCCTGCTTTCTGTATGCTTGCTGCCATTTATTAAAACGGTTGGTTGCAACAAAATCAAGCACATGATTAAAAAGAAACTTGAAAGACTCGAATGCCGGCCGCTTTGTTGAGTGCTTATGTACCAGGTCCGATGGCTTTAAATATTCGGTTGAAACTTTCATCGGTGAATTAGGAAGCTGTATGTTGTGGCCAGGATGCTGGCTATTCTTGGTTGACATATATTGTGTTTTAACTTTTGGGGTTAGTTTTAAAATGATCCTTTATTTTAGTCTTAAGCTCTTCTATGAGCTTTAAAGCATCCTCCAGGCGCTCAAATGAATACAGCAGTTCTACTCTGTTATAAGTTGAAATACTTTCATAAACATGCACATAAAATCCGTCCATAGCACCCTTACCTGGAAGTGTCTTTCTGATAGTACTAATTATAAGTGCGTTCAATGTTGGGGTTTCATCATCATCTTCATCTAAAGCATAATACTCAATAGTATAAGTGTGTCTTTCGAGAATATCCGGCAGGCCGTTGCTGAACATCCTGATAAAGGGATAGGTTGGGCTTTCAAGCAGCTTTGCTACTTCTGGCTCTATTTTTATATATGGCATTGTGTAATTGTTAAACGGGTGAGAGAATTACTTTACAAACTAGGAGGCTTCGTTCTTAAGCAGGTAATGAACAAGGTCTCCAACGTAAATAGAACTCCCGAGTGCGTAAAGCCTGTTATAGTGGCTTACATGAGCGAAAAGAAACTTATCGGCTACTTCAGTATTATAATAAATCTCGACTGCAACGTCACCCGCAATGGGAATTATTTCTAACCTAGAGATATTATCAGAAATGAAGTTGATCCAAACATCTTCCGGAACAATGACATAATTTAAAGGAAATGGAGCTGGCGGGAGGGGCGGGTTTTCAAATACTGGTAAATTGTTTTTACCCTTTACTTTATTTTCAGAATTACCCATAGGGGGTACTTGCACCTTTGTCTTGTTTGACATAGATTTGCGGTTGAATTGATTTATAATCTTTCAAGAAAGGGGAGCCAAACTTTCCACGGGGAGGCTCCCTTTTCTTTTGTCAATTCAAATATAGTACTACAATACTATAACACCAAAATTTATTTTGTGTTTAAATCTTAGCATCTTTACTAAATGGTGTAATTATATTACTTTTGTTTCATGGCAAAAGCACAAAAGCTCAAATCGGAGCCTAAAGACAGAGGATCGCTTTATTTAACCCCTCCTACAATGTGGAAACTCAAATACATTGCACTGATGGATAATAATCGGCAAAGCGATATCATAGAGGAAGCGCTTGTTGACTACTTTGCTAAATGGGAAAAGAAAAATGGCGACGTACCGCCACAGAAAGCATAACCATTTAAAAACATTCAATGAAATTCATTGATAATCTTTCACAAACTTCACAAGGTGGTGTTTACAGTATTTCCAACACTATTAATGAACATGTTTACATTGGAGGTACAAAATACCTAAAGGATAGATATTACCAACATTGCAAACTGCTAATAAACAAGCAACATCATAATGTCAATCTGCAGGATTTCGTTGATAGATACGGTATTGACGCGTTGACATTTACCGTTATCGAGAAATGCCCTGAGATTTTGTTAATGGCAAAAGAACGTAATTATATTAAATCTCAGCTTAAAGAAAAATTGTTCAACATAATACATGTCAAGCGGGCGCTTTCAGCAAAAGAAATAACCATCCTCTATCTAAGCACTAATGTCTTAAAGAAGATAAAAATGATTGCTTTAATGGAAGAACAGAATCAGACGGAAACTATTGACCAGGCTTTAAATGAGTTTGTAGAAAGGTGGGAAAAGAAAAACGGGCCATTACCAAAGAAAGCATAGTGATGACAGCCTTATACTTGTATTAGTTTAAATCGTGGGTTGAATTAAAGGAGCAAGATAGAATGACCCCTCTATAGGATAATTATATTTAAAAACAAAGTTAGCCAGAACAATAGAGCCAATTATTATGTCAATATCATTAAATAGGTCCTTGTTTACCAAAAACTCAAAGTCAACGGCTGTATTTAATGAATGTATTACCATCCTACAATTATAGACATCCGATGACTGTGGCAAACCTCCAATTGGTTTAAACTTAAATGTTTTGCCACTTGGAGCAAGAGATGGATCAACGGCACTTGGAGATACAAAACTGTAAGCAGAACCTGTGTCAATAATAGCTTTAAGTGGTCTTGATTTGCGGCCATCATCAGCTAATAGTGAAACGTTTAATACGCACTGGTTATCCGCATTCAAATCGCCTAATAAAACTGGAATGTTTTCTTCAGGTGTTGCCATAGTTATTTTTTTGTATTTCAATCCTAAGCTTATTAAAAATAAGGCCGTACGTGGTTACGGCCTTGTTAAGTTAAAGAATGCGGTTTTACTTACAACAACCACAAAACGAACAATCTACTGGTACAGGAAACTTTAACGTTTTACCATTTTTAGCGTAAATTGTAAGCTTACGGCTAGCTTGATAAACTTTTTTCCTGAACATCCACATGTAGCACTGCCCTTTCTTAATGAAGTATGAATTTTCCATACTTAAAATCACCGGTGTTTTTTAGCCGGGTCCTACTTAACAATTTTGAAGATTTATAGCAACTTCCATTTTATTTTTTGATACTTATCAGTTCATCTAATTCTACTTTGAAATAGTTTTATTAATAATAATAAACAGTTTCTCGAAATTGTCTAAAGTAACACTTGATAAAGTTGGAAGAACTTCCATTTTATGTCTTAGGAAGTAGTCTGCTGGTTTACCATGATCAAATCGTGTAACCTGTTCTTTTCTTGCAATTCTGTTGACAATTGGATCGTTACCGGTTATATCAGTTAATTTATATTGTTTGCCAAATGACTTATTGAAAAGCTCAATGTAGTCTTTACCTTCGAAAAGATCTTCAACATCTGCAAGCGTCACTGAAAGCACCTCACCTATTGT
>CAXSIE010000164.1:0-3552 GCA_964237295.1 uncultured Flavihumibacter sp.
CCTGGCTGAACCAGGACAGTAAAGTGTATGAAAAAATTGTCTTTCTTCGTAATGCTGATAGGTTTGTTGGTTACGGGCGGCAATCTTTTTGCGGAAAATAAAAGCACGGAAGGATGTACGGATGCGTCAGACTACGGCTTTTTACCTGCTGAAACCGGGGTTAATAACACCAAAGCTTTGCAGGCAGCCATTGACAAAGGAGGTACAATTGCAATTAATAAGACCGGCATTTATAAGATAGCGGGCACAATTTATATCGGCGACAGTACATCACTTGTTTTTGCCAATGCGGTGGTTATTCAAAAATCAGGTGAAAATGGCCGGTTTACCCATGTCTTCCTTAACAAGGGTGCCTTCACCAGAACGTATAACTATAATATCACCATTACAGGTCTTGATTTACGCGTGAATGGGGTAGACTTGCCAATGGATCCCATTTACGGATTGCGCGGGCATGTAGCATTTTTCTATGTCAAAGATTTGAAGATTGAACGCTTCAGGTGTTCAGGCCTTGTAAACGGCCAGTTCGCTTTGCACATCTGTACGTTTGAAGATTTGCTGATAAACGATGTTGTTATAAAAGGTAAAAAAGATGGTATTCACCTGGGCCCCGGCAAGAGGTTTAAGATCAGCAATGGCGTTTTTCAGACTGGTGATGATGCCATAGCACTGGTACCCGGTGACTGGGTGAGCGCCAACCCGGAATTTGGTAACCTGGAAGATGGTATCATTGAAAATTGCTCGGATATTCCGGATGATTATCTTGAAGGGGCATTTTCCAAAATTGTAGCTTCTGCCTGGGTTGACTGGACGCCGGGCATACAGGTAAAGCATGGTGATGCCGTAGTTGCCAATGGAAAGATTTACAGGGTAGTGGCAAATCTTGACAATAAAGTATATACATCAGTTACCCGTCCATCATTCGAAAAAGGCATGCGGGTATTGGACAGCATCAACTGGCTGATGTTTCAAATCGATACCATTCATACTGCTGTGGTTAGAAATGTAGTATTCAGGGATATATTTTTAAAAAGCCTCCGGGTACCGTTTCAGATGATGAGCTACAGTAACAAATGGTCCCATTCTTATTACAAAGGTGCTTCATTGCCGGTACAGGGCCCCATATCGCTGGAGAATATCATGATGGAAAGTGACAATAAAAAAGCGCTTGCGGATATTTCAACGCCGTTCAATGTGCTGACAATAAGTAATTCTTCCTTAAAAAACAACTGGATAGAATTTAAGCATGCTGCTGATTATGACGTTTACCCCAAAACGTATATCAGCTTTATTAATTGCATCTTCAATGCAGCGGGAGATTACACATTGATTAAGAACAACAGCAAAGGAAAAGTAGTATATGTAAAAACCGCTGGCAGCATTGAAACCGGGGAACATTTTTCCGCAAGAGTGGAAGAAGGCCCCGGTAAGATTTATGTTGAGTCTGATTTAACAGGTTTAAAAGTTTTAAAGCGGGTAAAATAAATAAGCCGTTTCAGCAACAAGCCATAAAAAATTAAATTTCATAGTAAACATGATCATGAAAAGAGCATTTGTTACAGGTTGGATTTTTTTGGTGACAGGCAGTATGTTAACCGCCCAGGTGTGGCATATATCCGGTACGGGAAATGATGAAAATGACGGGAAAACTACCGCAACAGCTTTCCGTAGTTTGCAAAAAGCAGTTGCTTTGGTGAAGCCCGGTGATGTGGTGCTGATAGGTAACGGCATGTATTCAAGTCCTGATAAATCTGGTGGCGGCGCGGTGCTTTCTATAACTTCATCCGGTACAAAAGATGCCTGGATAACCTGGAAAGCAGCCCCTGGCGCAAAGCCTGAGGTCCGTCCGGTTGGCTGGTGCGGTATTCAGGTTTCCGGTTCTTATAATATTATTGAAGGGTTAACAGTTACAGGCGCCAATGATTCATTGGTATTGCTGAATGCACAGGAGGATACAAAGAAACCGGAAGCCGATCCGAAATACAATACCAATGGCATCTTTATAAATGGCAGGGTAAAAAAGCCCGGAGATAAACCGCACCATACCATTATACGTAACTGCACCGTGCGCAAATGCCCTGGCGGGGGTATTGTTGGAATAGAAACCGATTATTTTACTGTGGAGGATTGTAAAGTGTACGAGAATGCATGGTTTATGCGCTATGGAGGGTCCGGTATAACCACCCTTCAAAACTGGGCCTTTGATGATGCGCCGGGTTATCATATTATTATCAGGAGAAATTATGTCTGGAATAATAAAACGATGGTGGCCTGGGAGAAAATAGGACGATTGAGTGATGGCAATGGAATCATTCTGGATGTTACGGACCAGGAACAAAAGGGTGCCACCAATCCCAATGCAGATGCAGCCATAAAAACAGATACTACCCGGCAGCCTGCACAAAAAACGCAGCGCCCTGAATGGAAAGGCCGTGCATTGATTTCAAACAACCTGAGTGCTTTTAATGGTGGTTCAGGTATACATACATTCCGTACCAAACATGTTGATGTTATCAATAACACTACTTACCACAATGGTAGTATTGTGGGGTATGCAGAATTGTTTGCGAACAACTGTGAAGACATCGTTTTTCTTAACAATATCGTTGTTCCGCGTCCTGCCGGTAAAGTAACCACCAATAACAAGAATACGGGCGTCCGCTGGGATTATAACCTGTATCCCATTGCACAGGAAGTGATGAAAGGACCTGCAGACATAATAGCTGATCCCGGCTTTGTAAATGCACAGCCGGATATAGTAAAAGGAGATTTCCATCTGTTAAAAAACAGCCGCGCCATTAACACCGGCACAAAGGAATTACAGCAGCAAACAGATATCAGTAATAATGCACGTCCGAAAGGTTCGGGTATAGACAGGGGCGCTTTTGAACAATAAGCGATTAAAAGTAATGGTTAACAAGCCGGTATCAGCAATAACAGCATAAACAGGTGTTTTGAGCATGAAGTTAAAATCAATTTTTTTATTCCGTTTTATTATAACATCCTGGCTTACTGTTCTTTTTATACAGATTACTTCAGGCGTAATTGCACAGACGGGAGAAAAAAAAATGTTGGAAGACAAGTTACTTGCAAAAGCAAGAGAAAATATTGAACAGTACAGAAAGGGCGACGCGGTTATAACTTTTACTAATTCGATGGGTAAGCCTCTTAAAGATTGTAAGGTGGAAATCAACCAGCAGACACAGGATTTTTTATTCGGCAACCTGTGTGAGGAAATGTTCAGCCCTCGACTTTCTGCCGAAGAACAAAACAAATTTCAGGAAAATTTTAAAGCGCTGTTCAATTTTACCGAATTGAATACGATAAAATGGGGAGCATTTGAAAGAGAACAGGGTAAGCAAAACTGGCAGGCATTCCAGAACTTGCTGAACTGGTGTAAACAAAACGGGGTAACGCCTAAAGGTCATAACCTGGGCTGGACAAATATGTCAGGCACACCACCCTGGTTGTTGAAACTGCCGCATGCCGTGGCAACAGATTTATATAAAGCGAGAATATATAATATCGTCGGCGGGTTTAAAGATCAGGTGA
>CAXSIE010000164.1:3562-3878 GCA_964237295.1 uncultured Flavihumibacter sp.
CTACCATTCCATGGGAAAAAGCACTGGAAGATTCTGTTTTTGGCGAGAGTAAAATAGATGCAGGCAGCCGGTATAATACGAAAGACATTACGATAGAGGAGATTATTCCCTGGGTGGAAAAATCTTATAAATGGGCGAAGGAAGCGAATGCTTCGGGAGATTTCATTTTAAACGAATTTAATATTATTGCAAAACCTGCCGTAAGACAAAAATTTTATGATCTGGTTAAAGCGTTGCAGGAACGTGGCACGCCGGTCACGGGTATCGGCATACAGGCGCACGAACCAAGGGAAATGTGGTTTTCCCCGGTGGAAAT
>CAXSIE010000164.1:3888-4460 GCA_964237295.1 uncultured Flavihumibacter sp.
AATTGTGGCCACCTTTAACAAATTTGATTCATTGCATTTGCCATTGCATATAACAGAGTTTATTCCCCAGTCATCCGGCAAAAAAATTACCGGTGATTGGAGAGAAGGTATATGGACGGAAGATGCACAAGCCGAATTTGCAGCACAGTTTTATACGCTTGCATTTGGTCATCCTTCGATGGTTTCTATTCATTGGTGGGGACTAACCGATAAAATGATCTGGTTAAAAGGTGGTGGCTTGTTGAACGATGAACTTAATCCCAAACCGGTGTACAACAGGTTAATGAAACTGATAAAGCATGACTGGATGACAAAGGATGTGCTCCTGCAAACGGACAGAAAAGGGCAGCTCGCGTTCAGGGGATTTTTTGGGGTTTATAAGGTGGTGGTCACGAGGCGTGATGGCAGTGAAAAAACTATGATTATTCATCTGCAGAACAATGAAAATAATAAATGGATATTCAAACTATAGTGAGCGTAAATATTATATGAGTAAGTTTTGACTCTAAAAATCAAAACTCCGTAATGTCAATAGGAGAGATGTAACCTTAACCAACTAACTAATTAAACCA
>CAXSIE010000164.1:4470-5958 GCA_964237295.1 uncultured Flavihumibacter sp.
TTGTTAGGATAATTCCAAGCGTCCACGGAAACGTTGGTTTTTAAAATATTTTAAATGGCTATGCAAGTCCATCAATCCTTTTTAATAGATCTGTATTTCGAAGGAGATAATCCAATCACTTTTGAAAATCTCCGGGAAAAATAATACGGATCTTCAAACCCCATACTGATACCAATATCTTTTATCGACTTGTCCGTTAAATCAAGCTGCTGTGTGGCTTTTTGCATCTTCATTTGAATGAAATAATCAATCGGCGCGTAACCGGTCTTTTGCTTAAAGAGACTCGAGAATCTTGACGTGGAATAATTAAAATGATTACTGATTTCGTTAAGCGTGATATTTTCATTAATACGTTCCTGCATATACAGGATTGCCCTGTCAACGCAACTGGTTTTATCTGTATGAGTATCCACAGAATGTTTTGCATTATATACAAACAAGGTTAGATAGTTCGACAAGCACATGTTTGCAAAAAGCAAGTTATCTATACTATAACCCAGCTCGAGCGTTTTATAAATTTTTGCGAAGCAGGAAAGTATTTCGTTACTGTTTTGAATTAAAACAGGCTTGAAGTGTGATACGGTTTCAAGTGTATTAAAGGAAGGTAATATGTCTCCTCCAAAGTGAACCCAGTAAATCGTCCATGGGTTGTGTTTGGAACTTCCGTATGAATGGGCAACATTTTGTGGAAGGATAAAATATTCATTAGTTTTTACTTCATATTGTTTGTTACCCAACTTATACCAGCCGGCGCCATCAACACAATAAAACAGGAAGTTCTCGTGCAGCCCTTTTTTTCGTGCTGTGTAGTGGCCTTCTGCCTTTGGATAATAGCCTAAGCTAGCTACATAAAGGCTCTTTAAAATAGGGTTTTCAATTACCCTGCTTTTTAAAACCGGTTTTGGAATTTGAATTCTTTGCCGGCCCAAGCCGTACCAAATGTTATTGTAAGAACCTCCTTTAGTACTTTTTTCCATTTTAATTGTTGAATATAATTTATAACTCCACTAACCTGTCTTCCGGTTTATGACCAATAAGTTTTGAACGCAATTTTATAATCAAAATGTTAGCCACTGCTACGCTGTTAGTGAACAATAAAATTAATGAAGGATTGTTAAAAAAAGTAAAATCATCCATCAGGTTAGTTACATGTGTTATTGTATTCACTTTTTTTCGCCTATTTAATCAAATTTAATATTTAAAGCAATGGCCGGTTTTAAAATTGCGGTTAGTTGTAATAATAGTAAGATAGTCCATCTGATTAGTAAAAGATGACATTGTTAAAGAAAATGTTAAGGGGTAGTTTTGGTAACCGGATTATCATTTCAGATTTCCACTTGCTATCAATGTCTGGAATAATATTTCTGCTCTCTTCATCTTTTTAAAATAACAATTAGCTATGAAGCGGTGCAAGAGCTGCAATGGAATGATACCGATAACAACAAAAAAAAGAAAGAATAGAGAAACGACTGTTATAAGCGGTCGCTA
>CAXSIE010000164.1:5968-6384 GCA_964237295.1 uncultured Flavihumibacter sp.
ACGAAATATCAGATTGCTATGTCTTTAACACCTATCTCCCCGGAAAATGTTGAAAAATTCAAACATGCCGGATGTATCGTAATTAAAAATTTTTGTACCTCCGAAGAAATAACAAAATTATTTAAAGCTGCAGTAAGCCGTAATCATGAGTATCGCGACAGCAATCCCTTTGACGGATCGGGCCTTGCCTCATGGTTTTCTCCGGGCAATGATCTGTTTGGACATTTTGCAAGAAGCGGTAAGATAGTGCATGCTGTTTCGGAGTTGATGGAATGTAATGAACCCCTTTGCCATGTGCAGTCTAAATTGATGGAGAAGAAACCCGAGACAGGCGGCGTTTGGGGATGGCACCAGGATTTTGCCTACTGGAAAACAAATGGATTTAAGTCGTCTGCTCAAATGATAAGTGTCATGGT
>CAXSIE010000164.1:6448-8884 GCA_964237295.1 uncultured Flavihumibacter sp.
AGGATAATAAGCGGTTCACATGTATTACCGACATTGACGCATTCATTCGACAATGAACAAACCGCCGGTGTTGATGCTGCAACTATGGATAAGGTACTGCAAAAAATGAAATGGGAATATATAGAAGTGGAAGCCGGAGATGCAGTTTTTTTTCACAGCAATTTGGTGCATTGCGCTGGAAAAAACGGTTCCGGCCAATCTTCATGGTCTGCCATATCATGTTATGCTGCGTTATCTAATATTAAATCGCCGCAAATTTTCAGATCCTGGCAAACACCTGTTGAAATTGTTCCGGATGAGACAGTTTTCAACGTTGCTTATGTTACCAGCCTGGTACCGGTTCTGGCGGGCACAATGTTTAAAAATCAACAGCTGATTAAATCGCAAAAATAATTCTACGATCCTCAAAAACCGAAGGTGACAACGATGGTAAGGAAACGAAAAATGTTGAAATAAATAATAACATTAAAATCGGCATGAACGTCTTAAAGAATATCATTGTAGTATGACGAACGAGAAAGTTATATTAAAAGGAATAACCTGGAACCATACCAGGGGCTTTGTTCCCATGGTAGCCACCGCTCAACGTTTTTCGGAACTCAATCCTGGTATTGACATTACCTGGGAAAAGAGATCGCTGCAGCAGTTTGCCGATAGTTCTATTGAACAGTTGGCGGAGCGATATGACCTGTTAGTAATCGATCATCCCTGGGCAGGGTTTGCTGCCCGTACCCGAACCATTCTCCCTTTGAATGAATACCTGCCAACGACTTTTATCGGGGACCAGCAACAAAACACTGTTGGCGCGTCATTTGAAAGCTATTCTTACCAAGGCAACCAGTGGGCAATGGCCATTGATGCTGCTACTCCTGTCGCATCCAGTCGCCCTGATCTTTTGCAAAAGCATAATGTGAAATTTCCAGAAAATTTTGAGGATTTGTTACAGCTTGCATCAAAAGGTTTGGTTGCTTTTGCAGGTATTTCAATAGATGTACTGATGGCGTTTTACATGTTCTGTTGTTCTTTGGGAGAAGATCCCTTCCAGAAAGAAGATGTGGTGGTAAGTGAAGGGGTCGGTTTGGAGGTTTTAAAGATGTTTCGCCACCTGGCAGAAAAGATACATCCTGCTTTTTTTAACCGTAATCCAATACAGGTATATGAGGCCATGACTTTAACGGATGAGATCGCCTATTGCCCCTTTGCTTACGGCTATTCGAATTATTCAAGAAGGGGTTATGCAAGAAAGCTGTTGCATTTTCATGACCTGGTTAAGATAGATGGCAACACTAGAGCCAGGAGCACTTTAGGCGGTACGGGTTTAGCCGTATCTGCAAGGTGTGAGCACATACAAGAAGTAATGCAGTACGTTGAATACGTCGCTTCCGGCGATTGCCAGAAGACGGTTTATTTTATTAATGGCGGCCAGCCCGGACACTTGCAGGCATGGAAAGATGAATACGTAAACAATCAGTCTGAAAACTATTTTGCTGCAACGCTGCCGGCATTACAACGGGCTTTCCTTCGTCCCCGGTACCATGGCAGTATGCATTTCCAGGATCATGCAGGCGACCCTGTCAGGAATTATCTGATCAATGGAGGTGATGAGAAGAAGCTTATGACAAATTTGAACGAATTATATGTTAAATCAAGAACAATAGAATAATATGAAAAAACCTTTGGAAGGCTTGTTAGTGTTAGAGTTCAGCCAGTTCCTGGCGGGTCCTTCGGCAGGTTTAAAACTTGCTGATCTTGGGGCAAGAGTAATAAAAATCGAACGGCCTGTAAAAGGCGAAGGTGGAAGACAAATAGCAATAAAAAACATTTTTATTGATGGAGACAGTCTGGTTTTTCATACCATTAACCGTAACAAAGAATCCTATGCTGCTGACCTGAAAAATGCAGATGACCTTGCGAGAGTTAGAAAGTTGATTGAAGAAGCAGATGTAATGACCCATAACTTTAGACCCGGAGTAATGGAAAAAATCGGACTTGATTATGAGGCTGTAAAAAAAATAAATCCTCGCATTGTGTACGGAGTCGTTTCTGGATATGGTAACAAAGGCCCGTGGGCTAATAAGCCTGGGCAGGATTTACTGGTACAATCCTTATCAGGACTAACCCATTTAAGCGGAACAAGAAATGATGGGCCGGTACCATTTGGTTTGGCGGTTGCCGATATTTTTTGCGGTGCACATTTTACTCAGGGAATTCTTGCAGGACTTATAAAAAGAGGTAAAACAAAACAAAGCGTTTTAGTGGAAGTAAGCCTTCTTGAATCTACACTTGACATGCAGTTTGAACTCTTGACTACCTACCTGAATGATGGCGGAAAACTGCCTGAAAGAGGGAGTGTAAGTGGAACGGCCCATGCGTACCTGAGTGCACCTTATGGAATTTATAAAACCGAAGATAGTCATCTTGCCATCGCAATGGGAA
>CAXSIE010000164.1:8894-10082 GCA_964237295.1 uncultured Flavihumibacter sp.
CCTGATTCCACTAATGACGGCGCTCGATTGCCCGATGGATAAAAGCTATGAAGATACTGAAGCATGGTTTGATAAAAGAAATGAAATAACGGAAACAATAGCAGCTGTTTTAATCAATAAAACAAATGAAGAATGCTTGTTAATACTTGAGCCTTTAGGAATATGGTGCTCACCTGTGCTTAATTACCAGCAATTAACACAGCATGACGGCTATAAAGTTCTGGAAATGGAGCAAGAGGTAAAATTATCCCATGGGAATGAAATAACAACAACACGCTGCCCGATTGTTATCGATGGAAGTAAATTGTATTCTTCTATACCTGCACCTAAAGCAGGGGCGCAAACGAATAAAATAAACAAAGAGTTTTAAAACGTAGCGTTAGTAAAATGAATGCATTAGATGAGATATTAGTAATAGATTTCAGCCAGTTCTTATCTGGTCCGTCGGCCAGTTTAAGAATGGCTGATCTTGGTGCGCGGGTAATTAAAGTTGAGCGGCCGGATACTGGAGATATTTGCAGGCATCTGTACACTTCGAATGTTGTTATGAACGGCGAGTCTTCCGTGTTTCATGCAATTAATCGTAACAAGGATAGTTTTACTGCGGACCTTAAAAATGAAGAGGACCGGAAACTTGTTTTTGAACTATTAAAGAGTGCTGATGTGGTGATGCATAACTTTCGTCCCGGAGTAATGCAGCGGTTAGGATTTGATTTTGAAAAGGTGAAGGCGGTTAACAGCAATGTTATTTACGGAGAGATTTCCGGATATGGAGCCGAAGGACCATGGAAAGACAACCCTGGACAGGATCTGCTTGTTCAATCTCTGTCGGGACTAACGTGGCTAAGTGGAAATGCAGCAAACGGACCTGTACCTATGGGGCTTTCAATCGTCGATATGCTTGCCGGAGCTCACCTGGCTCAAGGTATTCTGGCATGCCTGGTTCGTCGTGGAATAAGCGGTGAGGGCGGGTTGGTACAGGTTAGCATGTTAGCGTCTGTGATGGATCTGCAATTCGAAGTGCTGACCACTTTTTATAACGATGGAGGATTGTTGCCTAAAAGAACTGAAACGAATAACGCCCACGCTTATCTCGGCGCACCTTATGGCATTTATCAAACTAAAAACGGATTTATCGCTCTTGCGATGGGATCGATTCCGGTACTGGGAAAATTATTGGATTGTCCC
>CAXSIE010000165.1:0-2929 GCA_964237295.1 uncultured Flavihumibacter sp.
CCCAATCCCTGTACAGGCGCTGGCCTGGTGGTGGCGCCATTGTTTCGCCTGCCAAACCGCATAATCGTCCATTTGCCTGCCGGCGCCTTCCAGTTCAATGTTCCATCCGGCTGAAGTTTATTGGTAAGATCAATGACCTGTTTTTTTTGAATTAAAGCACTGGCGGAAACGTTATCATAATCAACTGTAGCTATTAAATAAGGTTTTACTGCAGGAGCCGAGGTATAAGGTGCACGATAGTAAAGCGCCTTCTCGTCGGTATCGTCTATTTTTTTAGTGCCGTCAGTACTCGGAAAAGCCAGAACAGCAATGTCTTCATAAAAATCCTGCCATTGCTTTTTCAACTCCGGCGTAAAAGGCCCTTCACCGAAATAGGGTTTTTTTGGAACGGGTAACGGAAGTTTGATTTGATTGTTTTCTGATCCGGTTACCTGCAATGTGCTCGATACCAGGTGTTGCATCGACTGACTTCCCGTTACCCATGGGCCACCGCTTCCTGTCCAGGCCGGGCCGATTCCAAGCATCATCGACATACCCAGTCTCCGGCATTCATCCACTGCATGTTTGAATAATGTCATCCATTCATCACTCAAAAAATTCACCGGGCCTCGCGGAACTCCTACATTTACTTCAATGAACAACACATTACCAATACCCGCCTTTTTCATAGATTCAAGGTCTTTGGTCATACCTTCCTTTGATAAACTGCCTTCCATAAAATACCAGTATACACCGGGCCGTGCCGAATCGGGCGGATTTATAAAACCAGTTCTTAGCTCTTCAATGCCCGGATTGTCAACCATGTTTTTAACAGAGGTATTGTAACAGCTATAAAAGCCAAGCGTTACAAAGAAAACCAGCACATTAGAAAATATTGATCTTTTAAATAAAAGCATGGTATTTTTTATGATGTCTATTTAAATATTGAATTATTAAGAGGATAATTAATTACAAACCGTTCATAACTATTATTACTGCACTAAATAGCCCTATAAAAAAATGGGATTTAAAATAAATTAAATCCCATTTTTAAGCTATGAGGCTATTTTAATTCTTTGCTATCAGTCTATGATCAATATCCTGGATTCTGGGTCAGTTTACTGTTTATCTGTACCTCCCTGAAAGGAATGGGATAAAGTAATTTATCTGCGGTTACATTAAAAGCGGCAGGCAATATCCAGCCGTACTGTGCTTTCAACCTTACCCCTTTAGCGTTCAATACTTCAATAGCTTTGCCGGTACGGATAAGATCTGTATAGCGATGATTTTCGAAAGCCAGTTCATGGCGCATTTCATTGGCAACGTTATCAGCAGTAGCTGCGGCAACATCAGGTAGCCCGGCTCTCTTTCTTACCTGGTTCAGATAAGGCAGTGCCTGAGCACTTTTATTTTCGCTTACTAAACATTCAGCCAATAAAAGCAGTGCACCGGAGTAACGAAATATTGGCCAGTCATCAGGCGTATTAAACGCAATGGAATAAGGAGGATGAAAGTATTTTTTTATCATCAGCATAGGAGTGATACCTGTGGTGGGCGTATAGCCAACCGGACTTTTAGTGCCGGTAATAGTAAAATCTTCTACCCCGCTTATTTTACCTTCCACCACCAAAATGGAAGCCGGGAGCCTTAAATCGTTTGCTTCGTAGGAGCTGACCATTTCCGCGGTGGGTACGTTCCAGCCACTTAAGATATCCATGGCGCCATCATGGTATCCGGTAATAAGTTCGGAATTGGTGGATTTTGGAATAAACTGCCAGGTAAAATTACTCTGTAAATTGCTTGACAGATCCGAGAGGTACTGAACCTCGAAGATTGATTCCCTGCTGTTTTTATTAGCGGGATCAAAAACATCCGCGTAATTAGGTAATAAGCCGTAACTCATTTTCGTAATATCCAGTAGTTCCGTTTCTGCTTTTGCATACTCCCTGGTTGGTTGTGTCATGTACACATAAGCCAACAACATTTTTGCAGCTCCTTTGGAAGCCCTGCCTGATTGTGGAAATGCGGTAATGGTTGGAAGCAGGGGAATTGCTTTGGCAAGGTCTGCTTTAATTTGGGTGTACACCTCTTCAACGGTGTTTCTTGCTGTGTATGATGCATCGGATGAAGTTACCGGCATAAGCATCAGTGGCACGCCACCAAAGTGTGTTACCAGATCGTAATAATAATAAGCTCTCAGGAACGAAATTTCCCCTGTAATGGAATCCTTTGCTCCCTGGCTTAGGAATGCAGCATTAGTAATCTGGGCCAGGATGGTGTTTATTCTGGAAATCCCGGAGTAATTGGCAGTCCACCTGTCGCCTGGAGAGTTGGGTATGGCCGCTGAATTAGATACATCGGTAAACTGGGCATACGCTTCATGTATTTTTTCAAAACCGCGGTTGGCCTGATAAATGGTAAAAAAGGTATTGTCTGAGCGCATTTCATCCTGAAAAATACCTGTGTTTACAATGGTTTTTAAAGGAACATAAGATGCATTTACCGCTTGCCTGAACTGCGTTAAATCAGCATAGAAAGAACCGGAAGTAAGCTGGGTAGGAGGAAGCAGTGTAAGGAATTCTTTTTTACAGGACGACACCCCGATCAGCACTATGACTATTAAAAATAATTTATGTTTCATGTAGTATAATATGAAGATGAAAGGATAGGATTAAAAATTAACGTTTAGGCCCAGGGTATAAATCCTTGCAATAGGGAATGCGGTGAAATCACGACCCTGATGCAAACCGTCTAATCCGTTAAGCGATATCTCGGGATTCATACCGGGATACCGGGTAAGCATAAAAGGATTTTGTGAACTGAAATACACCCTTGCGCTTTTAATGGTATTATTGGTAGGTATGGGTATCGTATATCCTAGAACGATATTCTTTACTGCAAGGTAAGTACCGCTGAAAATTTGCCTGGTAGTAAAATTTCTGAAGTCAGC
>CAXSIE010000165.1:2939-4080 GCA_964237295.1 uncultured Flavihumibacter sp.
CGCCCGGATTATCTACTGATCTCCATCTCCTGGCAACACCTTTTCTAACGTTGAATACGCCATCCAGATTTTCAGTTGACTGGTAAGCATCGTCTACTATTTCATTTCCAACAGAACCTGCCACTACGATGCTCAGGTCGAAAGTTTTGTAGGAGAAAGAGTTTGTTAAACCATAAATGAAATCAGGATTTGGATCGCCTAACCATGTTCTGTCGTTTATATCTATTTTTCCGTCTGGCTTACCGTTAGGACCACTGAGGTCGGCGAATCTTGCTGTACCTACCATAGCGGTGGCATCATGAGGCTGGGTATCGAACTCCTGTTGCGTCATGTAAACACCGGTGTTTATATATCCATAAAAAGCGCCAATCGGATGGCCAACAGCGGTTCTGTTATCATCCCAGTATTCGTTGTATCCGCCAATCGGGGCATTGTTTGTGCCCAGTTGTTTTACGATGTTCCTGTTAAATGAAATATTGAAATTGGTATTCCAGGTTAATTTGCCGGTTAAATTTTTTGAATCAATGGAGATCTCGTGGCCCCAGAAATCGAAGCGGCCGATATTAGATGAGATGCTGCTGAAACCGGATTGAACAGGAATGTCAATCTGATAAAGCAAACCGTCTGTTTTTTTCCAGTAATAGTCATAACTAAATGAAAGGCGGTTATTGAAAAGAGAAAGATCCAATCCCAGATCATATCCTGCCGTTGTTTCCCAGGTTAAGGCAGAGTTGGCTATTCCATTCAATGCGCTTCCTGATGCAAGCGTGTTGTTAAAGGCATAATTATACTGGCCAATATTGGCGAGGTAACCATAATTTCCAATGTTATAATTACCAACCTTTCCATAACTGCCCCTGATTTTTAGGAAATTTATTGCGGAGATATTCTTCATAAAGTTTTCATCGGAAGCAACCCATCCGGCAGAAACAGAAGGGAAATATCCATATTTGTTAGCTGATCCGAACCTGGAAGACCCATCACTTCTGAAAGCTACGGATAACAGGTATTTTTCTTTGAAATTATAGTTGGCACGGCCAATATATGATAACACCGAGTAGTCGCTTGCACCTACATTACCGATGCGGGTAGCGGCAACATTCAACCATGAAATTGCGTCACTCGGAAACTGTGACCCGGT
>CAXSIE010000165.1:4090-5219 GCA_964237295.1 uncultured Flavihumibacter sp.
TCCGTCGATGCCGCTGTTTTCATAATTTACCTTCTGTGCAGTGTATCCAACAAAGGCCTCGATATTATGATTGGTGCCCAGTTTTTTAGTATAAGTTAAAGTGTTTTCCGTTAACCATGACAAGTAGCTGCTGGTGCTGTAGCTTCCACCTGCAGAAGCTGCCGGAGCGGTACCACCCCGGATTGTTGAAGGGCTGAACTGCCTGTTAATAAAATTGTCTGTATTAACATTAATGCTCGATCTGAATTGCAAGCCATCGAAGATCTTGTACACGCCATAAGCATTACCCAATAATATAAGGTCCTTGTTTGGATTCTGGTTGAGTTTTAAAACCTGATAGTAGTTTGGGGTTGAGAACATACCCGGAGGTGCAAAACCTACAGGATAAGTGCCATCGGGATTTTTATAATTAAGTGTAGGATCTGTTAAGTAGGCAACCTGGATAATATTACGGCCATTTCCCAAATTGGGTGTTATGTTATCATTTTGATAAGTGATGCCCATGTTTAATCCGAAAGTCAGCTTATCACTTGCATAAAAAATGTTGTTGCTTCTAGCTGTAAACCGCTGTGAGGATTGGTTGATCATTACCCCGTCCTGTTTATTGTAGTTCAGGTTTACCACCGATTTTATATCCTTTGTTCCGGAGGAAAGTGTAAGGTCATAATCCTGTATCATTGCTTTTCTCAGCAATACATCAAACCAGTTGGTACCATCAGTTGGTTTGTATTGTGAAGGATTTTGATATTGGGCAGGAACGCCACCGGTGTACCCTTCATACTTTGCGGCATCCTCATAATACTCTTTTTTAAACTCAGCAAATTCAGGGGCGTTCATCAGATCGGGCCTGCCCCTTTTTGATACCGTTTGCAAACCTGCGTAAGTGCTGAACTCAATATTTTTCTGTCCGGCTTTAGCCTGTTTCGTAGTAACAAGTATAACACCATTAGCAGCACGAGAGCCATACAAAGAAGCAGAAGCGGCATCTTTTAAAACCGAGATCGATTCTATCACATCAGGATTAATGGAGTTAAGTCCGCTTGTAATAGGAAAACCGTCAACAACGATCAATGGACTGTTACCTGCGTTGATAGATGCCTGGCCGCGGATACGGGTAGCCATCTCAGCG
>CAXSIE010000165.1:5291-10022 GCA_964237295.1 uncultured Flavihumibacter sp.
ATATTAGCTACCGGCATGTCTTTAACTTCCTCCGCATTGATGGAACTGATTGCGCCGGTGAGTTCCCTTTTTTTCTGTGTGCCATAACTTACTACCACTACTTCATTCAGGTTAGTGCCTGATACCGCCAGTTGGATATTCATTGGAGTGAAATCCTTTACCTGCACTTCCTGGTTTTGGTATCCTACATACGAAATTTCAATTACCGAAGTAGATTTGCCGGTTAATTGAAATGATCCTTCAGCATTAGTGGCGGTTGCATCTTTTGTTCCTTTGATTGAAACAGTTACCCCGGATAAAGGTTTGCCATCCTTGGCATCTAAAACCTTACCTGAAATTCTTCCTGTTTGTTGTGAGTAGAGCGAGAGTGAGGATAAAAGAAACATTAAAACCGTTACGAACAAATTCGAACATGATCGAACTGAGACAATCCTTGTAAGCATAATAGTTGGTTTAAGATACGTTTTAGTGTAATTATTCTGAAGCTTAATGCGGCTTTAACTATGTTATCTGACCGTTGCGTTTCTTCCTGATAAATTATTATATGGTTTACATCCGAAGCAGATCAAATTTTTTTATAGCAAGCAACTAAGCAAATATAATTCTGTCAATCTTCCGGTAAAATGTAGATAATCATATATCTTTTATACTTTTTGATATTTAACAACGAATAGAAGAAAGGATTAAAACCGACATAGTAAGGAAAGAAAAATTACGACTATATTGCCGAGAAAGATTGACGATAGCATTGCTGTTTATGTAGATATTCATAACCAACCATTCCATATTGCTGACTTAATTCGAACTGACAATTTGGTTAAAAATCTTATTGCCACTGTGGATTTCCGTAGTGCCTTTTGATAATAAAAGATGCTTAAAAAGAAGATCATATTTAAGCACAATAAATACAACGATAATCCATAGGGGCACAAGTAAAGTCTGTAGTGCAATCCTTAAGTCAACGCTATCAACTTACGATTATAAAATCTATTTAGCTAATGAGCACTATACATTGCCTTAAATGCCTTTTTGTTTTTTTTGTTGTTACCACTCGTATTAATGTCAGCGGCCAGCCTATGATAGTGCATGATAAAAAGAAGGCGTCCGTTACTGTCAGAGATGGAAAGGGTAATCTTGTTGTAGAGCTGCAGTATAAAAACAAGTGCATCTTAAACAATTTACAGGTAATGGGCCAAAAAGTGGTTACCAACGCAGACGGTATTTACAGTGCCATCCGGGTTAAAGGCAAATGGTTTACAACACAGGAAGGAATACCGGAGCCAGCAATTTCCGTTGCTGCCGATAAAGTGGAAATAAGCAATATAATTTTTGGTGATAAAAACAAACCGGTAGTAGAAAAGTGGATTTTCAAAACATATCCGGATTATATAGACTGGACGATTGAAAGGAAATATCCGGAACAGATGGTTTTGGAAGATACGGGCTTCCCGGAATGGTCGTTCGATAACATGCAAACCTGGACGGGGGCATTGCTGGGCACTGGGGGCGTAGCCTGGTGCAAGCTTTTTGATAAAGTAAACGCATCACTGGCAAATCATACCGGTGAAGTAGCACTCTGGAACCAGGAGAACAATGCCGGCTTATCTATAAAACCAGTTGAACACGCAGGGCAGCAGGTGGCCCTGCGGTTCAGCCGCCAGCCTGATAACAAATGGACACTTAATTATACCGCCAGTGAACAAAGAACCAACACCAAACATACCTTAAGCAGATTTATTAATGACCGGCAGGATATCTGGGATTCACTAACGGTAAAGGGCACTGCAAAAGTTACTTACCGGTTAACAGCTTTCGATTACGACAAGCGCTATTACAGGGGTGATTTTCCCGGCTTCAACGGCGCTTCCATAAGAAGCGTGGAAAATACCATCGCAAGAGTAGGTGTTATCGATGAAAATATCATGGGTTCTAATAACTGGCATGTTAATGAAGGATATGCCGTACTGCACGAACAATGGATCGCTCAAATGGGAATCGGAATTAATGATTCGAACTACCTGAATAATTATCAAAAAACAATAGATTACTATCGCGATAATGCCATCTCCGATGAAGGCCGCGTTAAATCACGCTGGGCTTATAATAAGAATGATGCGGAACCCGGAACTTATGATGATAAAGGTTTTTATGAAGCGCAATGGGGCAGGCTGCTTGATGCCAATACTGACCAGGTGATTAATGTTGCCGAGCTCTTTCAGCTAAATGGTAACCTTAACTGGGTTCGCACCCATAAGGAAAGTTGCGAAAAAGTGCTGGCCTACCTTCTTAAACGCGATTCTGATAATGATGGACTGATAGAAGCCATAACAGATTCTTACACGGAAAAACGAGGCAGTGACTGGATAGACGTCATCTGGGCATCTTACGAAAATGCATTTCTCAACGCCGAGATGTATGAAGCCCTGGTTCAATGGGCGGAAGTGGAAAAATTATTGGGTGACGCCAAACGGGGAACGGAATATACGACACTTGCTCAAAAATTAAAAGCACGTTTTAACCTGCCTGTGACAGAAGGCGGATTCTGGGATCCTGAAAAGCAATGGTATGTGTACTGGCGTGATAAGGATGACCGCATCCATGGAAGTAACCTGGTAACACCGGTAAATTTTATGGCTATAGCTTATGGGATTTGTGATGATAAGAACCGGCAGGAAGCCATCCTTAATAAAACGGAAGAACTGATGCAGCAGGAGCATTTATTTATGTGGCCCATAAGTTTCCTCCCCTACGAAGCTAATGAAGGTTACAAAGTAAATTATCCGTTTCCCAATTATGAGAACGGTGATATTTTTTTAGGTTGGGGGGAACTCGGTGTTCGCGCATACCAGAATTTTAATCCGTCTATCCCTATCCGTTATATCAAAAACGTGTTGGCCCAGTATGAGAAAGATGGGATGGCTTTCCAGCGTTACGACCGGGTAAAGCAGGAAGGACAAGGGCATGATATTCTTGCCAATAACTCCATGGCTGTTGTTGGATTGTATCGTAACATTTATGGAATCAAACCTAAATACAACCGGTTGTACCTGCAGCCGCATTTAACCACAGAGCTGAACGGCACCAGAATAAAATACTGGCTCAGGGAACTGAACTATACGGTGGATCTTTCAATGGGTAACTATACTATCAGTGCCAATTCTTTCAGTATCCGGTCTCCGGTTGATTTTGGTATGAATAGCCTTGATAATCTTTTAGAATATTTTAATGGCATCTCTCCTGAAACCGCAATGAAGATTATCAGGGACAAACCTGCCGAGGTAAAGGTGCAGGTTGAAGAGTGGAGTGATGAAAAGAAGTTTAAAGTTTCATCTGCCGGAACAACATTAAGTATTGAGATTTTTTCATTGAAGCCTTTGAGTACTTACAAACTGTTTAAGGATGATACATCATTTCTAAAGCTTAGGAGTAATTCGGAAGGTAAAATTGTATTCAGTTTAAAGGCTGAAAAGCAAGTGAGTCTTAAACTGATTTCTTAACTGTAGTTAAGAAATCACACAGTACATTTTCCTATAAAAATGATACATTAGCTGAATATGAAATCATTACTCATTCTCCTAACCTGCCTGGTATTACAAGTCGCCACCTATTCACAAAATACAGCCACCATCCAGCGTATTGACCCAACTAACTGGTGGGTAGGAATGAAGAACCCTGATTTGCAGTTACTCGTGTATGGACCCAACGCCGGAACATTGAATTATTCTATCAGCTACCCCGGTGTTCTATTGATAAAAACCAGCAAAGTGGAAAACCCCAACTATGCATTCCTTGATCTGAAAATAGCTCCATCTGCTAAACCCGGCATATTTGAAGTAACCGGAAAATCAGGATCGCAGAAAATTACAAGATCGTACGAGTTAAAAGCACGTACAAAAGAATTAAAAGGAACCGGCGTTACGTCAGCTGATTTTATCTACCTGCTCATGCCCGACCGTTTTGCCAACGGCGACACCTCTAATGATAAGTTTTCAACAATGGCCGATCCCAATGCAGATACCAAAAATCCTTACCTGCGGCATGGCGGCGACTTTCAAGGAATCTTAAATCACCTTGATTATCTTAAAGAGTTAGGCGTAACCGCACTTTGGCTCACACCTGTAATTGAAAACGATGAGGCACTGAAAAAGGAAGGTCCTAACCAGATGCAGGCAGGTTATCACGGATATCATTTTACCGATCATTATAAGATAGATAAACGCTTTGGTGGAAACGAAGGTTATATCCAATTTGCAAAGGAGGTTCACCGGCGGGGCATGAAGCTGATACAGGATGCGGTATATAACCATGTCAGCGATGAACACTGGATTTATAAAGACCTTCCATCAAAAGACTGGATAAATAACTGGCCTTCCTATACCGGTAGCTCTCATAAAGAACAAGCTTTGTATGACATTCATAGTGCGGCAGTGGATCGCAGGCTACTTTCGGATGGATGGTTTACAGCTTTTCTTCCCGATCTTAACCAGCGAAATCCCTTTCTTGCAAACTATCTTATTCAGCATGCCATCTGGTCAACGGAAATGTTTAGCCTGGATGCCTGGCGCATAGATACCTATAAATACAATGACCTGGCTTTTATGAATCGTTGCAACCTGGCTTTAATGACCGAGTACCCTCATATCCACCTCTTCGGTGAATCAACTGCTTCCAATCCTTTTTCGCTATCTTATTTTGTGAAGAGCAACGTTAACTTCCCTTTCAAAACCAATA
>CAXSIE010000166.1:0-225 GCA_964237295.1 uncultured Flavihumibacter sp.
TTTATCTCAAAAAGCAAAGGCTGGTTTTGGTGCAGGCATCGTTGCAGAAGTTGCCCTTACCCAACGTTTCTCATTAAGGCCTTCATTGAATTTTGCCAGCAGAGGAATTCAGTTGACAGCTAAAGGAGTTAACACAGAAGGTCCTGGGAATGTAGAAGCAAAAATGGATGCCCAATTCAATTACATTGAATTGCCAGTTGTATTTGCTTACAATATTTCACTCGC
>CAXSIE010000166.1:320-1598 GCA_964237295.1 uncultured Flavihumibacter sp.
AAAGGCTGGATGCAGGTGCAACAGCTATTGCAGGTATGCAATTCAATAACGGTGCTTTTGTAAACCTAAGCAGTGTTTATGGATTTACCAACAATTTTGAAAAAAACGGTGGTCTGAAATATCAAAGCAGGTCAGTAAATTTAACGGTAGGATTTTTGTTGAAGTAAGCTGGTGTAAGGTTTGAGACATTAAAATGAGGTATGAGATTTAAACTCATACCTCATTTTAATTTTATAAATAGTTAAGCTGATAAATCTATCATTCTTACCCAACACCTAAATAGGCGGATCAAGATGAACCACCGGTTTCAATAATTCTTTTACATCAACAGGTTTGATAGCTAATTTCTTGCACCAGCTTAAAAAGCTTGTATGAATTTCATCAAGAGTTTGTTTTTGTTGCGGTGTTAATTCCAATGCATGAGCCCTGCTGATCGTTCTGATAGGCAGCCCCCTTCTTTGCAGAAAATATTTGGCGCTTAACGGATAAGCCTGGTGAATCAAAGGATCAACCCTTGTTAATTCTGATTGAAGCCAGTCTACTTCTTCCTGTTTGTCGGGATTGGTAGCATTGTTACAAAGCCATACTAACATTTCAGGATAAAAATTACCCGATATCGAAGACATTCCTTTAGCTCCCATCCGTAAAGAATAAGAGCCATTAGGCGTATGCGCGTCATAGAATTCCAGTTTGGAATCCTTTGTAACAGCAAGTTTCGCCTTAACCTGTTCCTTATCAATTGATGTATCCTTATGATATACCAGCCTGTCTGTAGCCAGCAATGCGGCAAGGATCTCCGGGGATACAATTCTTTTGTAAGGCGCCGGGCATTCATACAATCCCATAGGAATGTTACCGGTGAGTGAAAACATCTTATAAAAGTTTTTGAGCAACACCGTATCGGGATCATCCACATTGGCGAAATGCCCTGTTATCAATATAACCGCATTGATACCGGTATCATAGATCTTTTTTGAAAAAAGCGCTTTGTCTTCAATGGTTAATCCGAATGATCCTGTTGCTACAATGGGAACACGGCCGTTTACAGTTTTCACAATATGACCGGTAAGCTCCAGCCTTTCATCTTCGCTGATACTATACATTTCGCTGCTGAGGCAGTTTGCAAAAAATCCTTTAACACCGGCGGCCAGGTAAAATTCAACCAATGTTGACACGGCATCATAATCCACCTTTGCCTTCAGGTTAAAAGGTGTGATCATAACCGGCACAAACTTTTTTTCGTTATTCAGCATATACTTGGTTTTATGTAATTCATTA
>CAXSIE010000166.1:1608-5751 GCA_964237295.1 uncultured Flavihumibacter sp.
CTGGAGTTTAATTTTTCAATGCTAATTTGCTTCTTTCAAAACTACGAATAATTTCTGCCGAACATACAGCCTTCCGGAATCATGTTTCATACTTGCTTTTTACAAGCCTACCCAATACGGCTCCCACCAGATAAATACTCATAGCGCCCACCACGATCGTCATATTGGTGTGAAGCGGGTTGCGTAACGCTATGGGGAAAGCTGCTGATTTTGAAAATGTCATCCATATAATAACGAGTGTTCCGGTTATTACTGCAATCACGGGTATCGATGGCCTTACATGCCTTGCTATCATACTAAGGGTAAATATCCCCAGCATTCCACCTGCAAATATTCCCGATAATTTCCACCAAAGGTCCAGCACGCTACTCACCCCAATGATGCTCATTCCAACAACGGTAGCTATCAATCCGATAACAATTGTGGCAAAGTATAATATACGCAACTGCTGCCTGTCGGTCAGGTTTTTATTGAAATACCTTTTGTGTATATCCAGCATATAAATAGTGGCGGAACTATTGAAGCCGGAACTGATGGTTCCCATAGCCGCTGATAGTATGGCTGCGAAGATCAATCCAACAATGCCGGAGGGTACTTTATTTACAATAAAGTGAGGAAGCACCTTATCGCCGATATCGGCATCCGTTAATGAATTTGCCTTAATCAATACCTCCTGCGCTGAAGCGCCGCTGCCCAGGTTTATAAGTGCTACCTGTTCTTTAACCTGCTGCAACATGGCAGGATGCTGATGGTAATAAGTGTACAGGCAGGTGCCTATAATAAAAAACATCAGCGAAGAAGGCACATACATATACACGCATAACCAAAGTGACCTGGAAGCTTCTTTAATATTTGGTGCGGCATGGTATCGCTGTACATAATTCTGATCCACGCCAAAATTGGTGAGGTTGATCAATAGCCCGTATAAAAAAACAACCCAGAAGGTATCACTTGTAAAGTCTGGTTGCAAACTTCCCAGGCTTAGCTTATTACCTGCTATTGCAGTATGGTAAATTTCTGTAACGCCGCCGTTTACGCCCCAGACCACTAATATCAGCACAAGTACGGCACCAACTGTTTTAATAACACTTTGTACCACTTCTGTCCAGATTACTGCTTCCATTCCACCTATAACAGTGTATATGGTAACCACTATCCCGGTGATAAAAATAATCATCCTGATGTCAATACCGGTAAGTGCATTCAATGTGATGCCTACTCCTAAAAATATCGTTCCGGTTCGTGCAAGCTGCGTCAAAAGGAAACAGGCAACGGTATAAGTTCTGGCCCAGGGACCAAACTTTTTTTCAAAATGTTCGTAAGCCGATATTTCCCCGGTTTTACGGAAAAAGGGGATGAGGAATTTAACGGCGATCAATACCGCAATAGGAAGTGTCAGGGTAAAAACAAAGGAATTCCAGTTGCCGCCAAAAGCTTTTCCGGGGTTCCCAATGAAAGTATTACTGCTGAGGTAGGTACCAAACAACGACATCCCGATCGCCCAACCCGGAATTTTTCCGGATGCAGTAGTGAATTGCGCGGTGCTTTTATTCTTTCTTCCCAGGTACATTCCCATCAATATCATGGAAAGAAAATAAACAACCAGAACGATAATGTCTAATAATGGTAGTTGCTTCATGATGTGGTAATTAGTTCCTCTGAAAGTTTTTTTAATTACGGCGAAATTCATTCAGTTATGCCACGAAGACACGAAGACACAAAGTAACACAAAGTAAATTTGGTTTACAATTTCTTCGAGCTTCTTTGTGCCTTCGTGGCTCCGTGGTCCCTGACTTCGAGCGCCCATCCATACAAAACAGTTCCATACCGATACTTCAGATTTTGTTTAATTTCATTGCTTTTTCTTTATATATGCTTCTTATGAGAATATATTCTTTCATCACGCATATAGCAGGCTGGATCTTGTTTTTAAGCTTACCTATCCTGTTTGTCGGAAACCAGTCCGGTGGCAGCGACTTCTGGTCCATCCTGTTTTCGCTGAATGCTATTTTGTTTTTCCTTACGTATGTGAGCATCTTTTATCTGAACGCTTACTTTCTTATTCCACAGTTGTTTGCTAAAAAAAGGTGGTTACTATATAGCCTTTCCTTATTAATTATATTATCGGGTGTGTGGGCATTACAGCCATACGATCGCCTTATCAATAAAAGGTCAGACATGCCCGGCGAAAATTTTAACCGGCGGCCTCCACCCGAAAGATTCCAACCTCCGGACAGGCACTTTAAAAAACCCGGTCACAATGAATCGGGTGATTTGCCTCCGGAACTATCAGGCCCTCCTCCTGAGAGGCAGGGTTCTTTAATTGAACCTTACCGGAAACCTCCTGCCCATGAAGGTCAGGGTAGACACAACGTTCCGTTCCTGGATATCATCAGCATATTTCTTTTTATGATTGTTCTTGTTTTCAGTTTGGCTTTAAACTTTTTATCAAGATTACGTTTAGCGGAACAGCATGCGCTGCAGGCCGATGCAGATAAAGCCAATGCGGAGCTTTCTTTTCTTAAAGCGCAGATCAATCCTCATTTTCTTTTCAATACGCTCAACAATATTTATTCAATGGCAGCTTCAAAAAGTGAACATACTGCTGAAAGTATATTGAAACTCTCCAATATCATGCGCTATGTAACCGATGACGTGGCTGCCGATTTTGTTCCGCTGGAAAATGAGGTTAATTTTATTAAAGATTATATCGACCTGCAGTTATTACGACTGGGAAAGAAAATGAATGTACATTTTTCCGTGAAGGGCATTATTGAAAACAAAATAATCGCCCCGCTTGTGCTGGTAACTTTCATTGAAAATGTTTTTAAATACGGCATCAGCAATCATGAAAAAAGCGATATTATCATTGAAATTTGCGCTGAAGAAAAAGAAATAACATTTTTCAGCCAGAACAAAATATTTTTAAACCCGCGGAACGCAGAACGCACCGGCATTGGTATATCAAATACACGTCAGCGACTGGAACATTTATACCCCGGCAAACATTCGTTAGACATCGACACGCAAAACGAAAAATTCACCGTAACATTAACCCTGCAGGTTTAACTTGCTTTATAAAATAATATGCTTTTAAAATGTGTTGTTATTGATGATGAGCCGCTCGCTATTGATCTGATATCCGGATACTTAACTAAGTTTCCGGAGCTGCAATTGCTTCAATCGTTTGATGATGCATTATCAGGAGCTGAATTCCTTCGCAAAATACCTGTCGACATTTTATTCATTGATATCAACATGCCCGACATTACAGGTCTCGACCTGGTGCGTTCGCTTAACGAAAAACCCATCGTGATTTTTACCACTGCTCATAAAAAATTCGCCATCGATGGCTTTGAGCTGGATGCTTTAGATTACCTGTTAAAACCCATTTCTTTTGAACGCTTTTCAAAAGCCGTAAACAAAGCCATTGAATACCACGGTTATAAAAATAAAACCAATACTGAAACGAATGAAAACCTGTTTGTTTACTCCGAATACCGGCTGGTTAAAATTCCTGTGAACGATATTGAATACATAGAAAGCCTTGAAGATTATATCAGGATCAACCTGGTTAATGCTAAGCCTATACTTACACTGATGCCGCTTAAAACAGTATTGGAAAAATTACCTGCAAATGATTTTACCCGGATACACCGTAGCTACATCGTTAATATCAATAAAGTGCAGTCTGTCCTGAACAGGAAACTCACTTTAAGTTCTTCCACTGAATTGCCTATCAGCGATAGTTATGTTAATTTCATTAACAACTGGAAGCTGCGCTGAGCAAGGGTTTCAGCTTCTTTACCGATTATCGGTACAATGTACGGTTCTACCGATTGCTATAAGAATACATATAACGATATGATGAACTTTATACCACAGAAAGAATCATTGTTCATTCATACTAAATTTTATAATTATGGAAAGAAGTAGTTTTTTAAAAAATGGAATCGCCGCCTTAGGGGCAGCCTTTGTAGTGCCTTTAATGAATTCCTGCAAGAAAGATGCAGTTGCAGGTACAGTTGATACCGGCACAACAACCGGCACCGGAACAACAACCGGCTCCTGCACCACTACGCCAACTGAAACAGACGGCCCTTTTCCTACCAAAGCGCCATCAAGCCTTGTTAACGCCAACAT
>CAXSIE010000166.1:5761-10007 GCA_964237295.1 uncultured Flavihumibacter sp.
AGTGACAGAACCGGTGTTCCTTTTACTATCAAGATCACCATAAACAATAAGAACAAAAGTTGCGCGGCCCTTGCCGGTGCAATAGTAGACATCTGGCATTGTGATGCCGCCGGTAATTACAGTGAGTATGGCGGCTCGGGTATGCAATCCACCAATTATACTTCGGTACATTTTTTAAGAGGAAGGCAAACAACCGATGCCAACGGACTGGTTACCTTCACCAGCATTTTTCCAGGCTGGTATTCTGGAAGAGCGCCCCATATTCATGTGCATGTTTATAACGCCGGCGGCACATCATTACTGATTACCCAGATTGCTTTCCCAACAGATGTCTGCAATACTATCTACACTACTGCGGCTCCTTACAATACACGCGGAAAGCAGGATACCGCAAATGCCAATGATAATGTATTTTCCGATTCACTGGCAACCGAACTGTCAACCGTTACCGGCAGTGTGGCAGCAGGATATGCCCTTACACATCTGATAACCGTTAACGGATAAATCAGGCAGCCTCCTTTATTTTATATTATGCCAAAAGGTATTATACAGGTTTGCTACCGGAAAATCATCGACAACAATTCTACCAAAGCATGGGAGAAATTTGTTTTCGATGACAGCTATACGGAGTTCCTGATGCAGGTTCAGTTATATAACCGGGAAAAGAAATATTACAGCTTCGCTGAACTGATAAGAAATGTTCCTGATGCGGATAAGTTGCACTTCCTGGTGAGCTCGTCTGTTACAGGATATGTGTCGCAATTAAACGGCGTTATTCCTGATATCATGAATACGCTTGGCAGGCAATTTTTGCCGTTTAAGAATTATCGGTTTGAAATAATCAATTCCGATATCAGGAATAAAACGGCTCATCAGGTAGCTATTAATTTTTTTAGCGAGCCTTTATTATGGCACGATACCGTTGCAGGCAATTTGCTGGTTTCTACAATTCCTGATAATATATCCGGTAAAGAATTTATGACCGACCTGTTTGCATTGCAGCCAATGACAAGTATATGTTCTTTTAAAACTGAAATTTTATGACTGATTCTTCAAAAGCAACAATCTACCTTGCTGATGAGCGTGGTGTGGATGAAGAAGACTCATTCAGAAGTCATCAAACATTTAATTACGGAAAATTCTTCAACGAATATAAAACCCCATTCGGAAATTTGTATCTATTGAATGATGATACGCTTGGTGGTGGCCGTTCTATAAAAATGAAGGTACCTGAAAGCTCCTGTTTTGTTTTGCTGCCGGTTGTAGGTGCAATTGATTATAAAGACAGTCTGGGCAATGAAAGTTTGATTAATGCCGGTGAAATCCAAATGATTGAATTACCGGAAGGCACCGATTTCGAACTTTTAAATCCTTATGAGAATGATTTGGTGAATTATATCCAATTCTGGTTGAGAATACCGGTTATCGAAATCAGGTCAGTGCCGTTGATTCTGGATTTTAATCTTGTTAGCAACAAGAACAAGCTGTTGAAAATTACAAACGATTTACCACATTATGTTAAAGTAAGCATCGGACAATTCACCGGTCGTAAAGAAGCGTTGTATCAATTGAAAGATACTAATAAAGGATTATTCATTTTTGTCATCGAAGGCGCTTTCGAAGTGGCGGGCCGTTTGCTTCATCCACGGGATGGTTTGGCATTGTGGGATGTTAATGGCTCAGTGGATCTGGAAGCGTTAAGCAATGAGGCGATTGTTTTGTTGTTGGAGCCGGACTGTGATTAATTGGTGTATTGATTCCCGTAATTGGGTATCCAATAATGTGAATCAATACACCATAGTTCAGAACCTGACCATTAAAGTAACCCCATAAGTTTCAGGATCGCCCAAACGCACTGCGCCAAAATCATATGCATAAGCAACATACCGGGTATCGGTAGTATTCCTATCCCAAAGCATGACCTCGAAATTTCTGGCGGATATACCCGCGCGCAGGTTCAACAAATTATAGGGCGACTGCCTGATGGTATTAGCCAGGTCGTAATAGGTGGTTCCTAAATACTTCCATTCCCCCCGGACGACAGCTTTTAATTGTTGCCTTCCACCCAAAGCATAACTGTATTGTGCTGTTAACATCGAGGTCATTTCAGGCGTGAATATCTGGTGTTTGCCGGCTAGGTTTACCGAAGTTCCGTTCTGCGAAATTTTTAACGACTCAAACCGCGCATGGGTATAACCGAAATTGTATCCGAATTCCAAACCCTTAACCGGTTGGGTAAACAGTTCGGCTTCTACACCTTTGCTGATTAACTTACCTGTGTTCTTTGTGATGGTTACCGCTTCAGGTAATACCAGCGTAGGTACCTGGGCGTTAGTAATGTTGCTGTAAAAAAAGTACAGGTTTAAACGTGCCGACTTGTCAAATAAATCATTCTTTATGCCAGCTTCATAATTGTTGCTGTACTCCGGCTGATATGGATATAAAGGAGGTTGGGAAGGATCGGAAGACAGCGTAGTTAAACCACCGGCCCTGAAGCCACGGCTATAAGTTGCATAAATCATTGAACTGCCGTTAAGCTGATAACTTAGAGAGAGCTTCGGTGAAAATGCATTAAAACTGGCCCTCGCAGCCGTGTCGGGGAAAGATGTACTATAAGTGGGATCAGGGTCATGCTGGTAGGTGGCGGAAACGTTTTGCTTTTGGTGCTCATAATCATACCTGGCACCAAAAGTAACATCCAGTTTTTTTGCAATAGTGTAGGTAGCCTGACCAAAAACCGCCACCCCAAAGTTTTTTGATTCAGTGGTATTAACGGTAGTAAACAAAGAATCCGGAACACCGATCAGCGGAGCGTCCATTCCATAGCGAACTCCCTGCCTGGAAGGGTTTTCCTGGTAAAAAATGTAAGAACCTGCCGTCCATTTGAAAGGCGATTCAGAAGACGCGGGTGAAGATAATTTAAACTCCTGCGTAAACACTTTTACATTGTTCCATTTTTTTCCATAGTTATTTACAACTGCAACCGCATCGATAGGTGAAAAATCCCCGTCCAGCGCAGCCCTGTAATAACGATAATTTTTTTGAAAAGCTGTTTGAGAGCTGAAGTTGATGGAACCACCTGTATAATTTGCAGAGAATGAAGCGTTTTGGGTATTATCAACCATTGTTGTCAATGCATTCTGATTGAGAACGAATTGTTTCTTCGCAGCATCATCACCGGCAACCAACGGGAATGCACCATTGTTCCTGTTATCATGATGCTTTACATTCAAATTAAACACCCAGTTGCCGCCGGCAATATATTTTAAATAATAATTACCGGTAATGCTGTGCTGACTATCATAAGGCCTGTTATTAAATTCATTATGGTAGTAACCATCGCGTTGGTTATAAACTGCCGCTGCACCGATATATAACTTATCTTTTATAAGTGGCGTTTTATAACTTACAGTATATTTTTGCTGGTTATAATTCCCGAGATCGGCCTGAAAAAAGCCGCTCATTTGATTGGTGGGTTGCCTGGTTATAATATTTACCACACCTCCCATAGCATTCCTTCCATATAAAGTTCCCTGCGGACCTCTTAAAACTTCAATGCGCTCGGCGTCTATTAAAACGGGAATATAGGTGTCCAGTCCGAATTGATTAACGCCATCAATATAGGTGGCTACGGCAGGCACATAGGATGTGGTGGTGATGCCGCGCATACCCGTAACGTTGCGATGATCTCCCGGCTCGGATAAATACAGGTTGGGTACTATTGCCGTAAGATCCTTACTGTTCCACAGCCTGTATTCCTGTATCTGCCGGTAAGAAACAGACGATATGCTTACAGGCACCTGCTGTAACAGCTCTTCTTTCTTTTGTGCGGTAACGATCACTTCATCCAGCTTCAGGCTGGCATCAGACAAGGGAATAGCAATGTCCTCGTTACTGCCGTTCTTTATCAGCAAGTCGCGATTGCCTGTGGCATAACCTATAGCAGTTATTTCAAGCTGGTAACGTCCTGCTTTTAAATTGTCAAAACTGAAATGACCTTCCTGGTCTGTGATTGCCAGCTTATTGCTGTTCAATAAATGCACGGTTGCACCTGCAATGGCCTGAGATCTGTTGTCTGTAATTTTACCGGATAAGCTAACCGGTTGCTGACTTAAAACCAGCATTGTTTTCAAAAAAAAATAACATACCAGGATGGCATGATTAACTGCATGGGTTCTTCTTGCTTTCATCGCCGTAGATATAGTGTTGAGGTATTCGCTTTACCACCCAAAACTAATAAATGATT
>CAXSIE010000167.1:0-1426 GCA_964237295.1 uncultured Flavihumibacter sp.
GCAAATCATGAAGAGCAGTTAAGAAAAGACCGGGTAAGCCAGATACAATTGAAGCTGGTTCTGGAAACTCCTGATACCATTTTAAATACCATGTTTGCTTTTGCAAAGATCAGGGCGGCCGAAAGTATTTATAATACAAAGGCAGGACTGATGCATGGTCCTGGTGGTTTGCGTTATTATGCTGCTGTTTGGGCGAATGATGAGGCCGAATATATAAATCCGTTCTTTGGTTTCTTGGGTGATACCATTGGTAACAAGGCAGCCATGAATGCTTACCGGATGTTTGCAACATATATGAACGCAGACTACAAGCCAATTCCAAGTGCAATTATAGCGGAAGGTGACGCAACAGCATCTGTTGCGGGAGATAGGGGAGATATGGCAATGATTGCCTATGGAGCGGGCCGGTTTGCGCTGGCTTATGGAAATGCCGATTCAGCAAGGGTACTGTGGCCGTTAATAGAATGGTGCCTGGAATATTGTAAGCGAAAAGTAAATAATGAAGGTGTGGTATCCAGTAAAAGTGATGAGTTGGAAAATAGATTTCCAGCGGGTAACGCGAACCTGAACACAAGTTCACTTTACTATGATGCTTTAGGCTCTGCCTTGATGTTGGGTAAACAATTGAGCATACCGGCCTCACAATTGGACTTGTATAAACAACAGGCCGAAGACATGCACAATAATATTGAAAAGTTCTTCGGTGCTACAGTAGGAGGCTTTAAAACATATCGTTATTATGCAGGGAACGATACGCTGCGTTCATGGATCACAACTCCTTTGGTCATGGATATTATGCAAAGAAAAGAAGGAACAGTTGCAGCCTTGTTTTCGTCGAGGTTATGGACCGAAAATGGACTGGCGACACTTGCGGGTAACAAAACTTTTTGGGACCGCTCCACTTTGTATGGACTTCGTGGCGCATTCGCTGCGGGAGAAACCGAAAAGGCTTTTCTCTTCCTGAAATACTATTCCAAAAGAAGATTATTAGGCGAGCATGTTCCTTATGCTGTTGAAGCATATCCCGAAGGCAACCAAAGACACTTATCTGCGGAAAGCGGATTGTATTGTCGCATTTATACAGAAGGTTTGTTTGGCATGCGTCCGACAGGTTTCAACTCTTTCACTATAACCCCGCGTTTACCGAGGGAATGGCACCAAATGACATTGAAGAATATCAACGCCTTTCAAGCCAGGTTTGATATTGAGGTGTCTCGTACGTTAAAGGATAAGCTATTGATATCGATAAGCAAAGATGGCACAACAAAGAAGTACATTATTAAAGATGGATCAACAAAAAAAATACAATTATAATATTAACTCGAATCAAATACAGGAACCAGAAAATTTTATGAGAAAACACCTATCGTATTACACTGAATTTATCAGCAGCGAAGGGCTTATACGCGATGCCATTAAAAGTCGT
>CAXSIE010000167.1:1436-6283 GCA_964237295.1 uncultured Flavihumibacter sp.
AAGCGCTTACAATAGAATGATTTTTAATGGCAGAAAGTATTCTGGTCTCAATTTGTTATTTGTATGCTTAGCTTTCGTTCTGCTCCCTGTTTTTCTGCAAGCCCAGTCCAAACACTCTTTTATTGTTACCGGGAATACAGTTATCTATACGTCGGCCAAACCTGGTGAGCCCATCTATCGGGCAGTTTCAAACCTGCAACGGGATATGAAAGAAGTATTTGGAAAGAACACAACACTGAAACCCCTGACGAATATCACAGAACCTGGTATCGTGATCACTACTGTTAGTGACAGTCTCGTAAAAACTGTTACAACCTGGGAAGCGCATCACTTATATTTTGGTACGATCGGTCATCAGCAACAACTAATATTGGAAGGAGCCGATATGCGGGGAACCATATATGCAATCTACTCTTTTAGTGAACAGGTACTTGGAGTGCCACCTCTTTGGTATTACAGCGAATGGCAATCGACGTCGAAAGAGAAGATCACTTTACCATCAACATTTGATATTAATTTCTCATCGCCACAGGTAAAATACCGTGCATTTTTCCCCAACGATACCGACCTGTTTGCACCCTGGCGCAAACTCTCGCCTGGCAACAACGAGATCTGGCTTGAAACAGCATTGCGTTTAAAATTTAATACCATTGAATGGTTTGATGATGAGCGCGACTATAGTAAAAAGTATAGTGTATCGCCAACTACAAGGCTGATTAATGATTATGGATTAATAAATACCACACACCATCATAGTCCTCTAAATGCAACACTGGCCGGCTGGAACGATTACTGGGAAAAAACAAGAGATACCATACCTCCCGAACTGTCGTTAGCAAACGTTGATAAGCTGGAAGAGTTTTGGAAGTACAACGTTGATTGCATTGTTAAAAACAAAATCGACATGTTATGGGTAATTGGCTTCAGGGCTAATGGCGACCACCCTTTTTGGTATACCTTCAAAGATGCGCCTGCTTCTATGAAAGATCGTGGTGAGGTAATCAGCCAAATGATGGAAAGGCAACGAAAAATAGTTATTGATATCACAGGCAATCCCAACACACAATTCAGAACTATTTTTTATGATGAATTATCTGATCTGCTGGCACAGGGCTATATTCATCCACCAGCTGATCAGAGTTTTATCTGGACCTATGTTGCCGCCAGAAGAGATCACTATCCTAACATAGACATACAGCAATTAAAAAAAGAAAAAAATATAACCCTGGGTTATTATTTTAATTACCAGTTCACTTCAACCGGCAGCCACCTGGCGGCCGGTGAGGGGCCTGAAAAAATGGAGGAGAATTTCAGGTATGTTGCCACCAAGAGTCCACGACCGATAGCTTTTTCGGTAGTTAATGCAGGCAATATTCGCGAGTTTGTTTTGGAACTGTCAGCCAACGCTGCCATGATGTGGAATTTCGATACTTATCATTCTGATACTTTTTTTAAAGCGTTTTGTGCGATGTATTATGGCAAAGCAAATTCAGCAAAAACAGCAGCGCTTTATAGAAACTATTACCAGGCCTATTGGCAACAGCGAAAACCGGACCTTGCAGGGTTTGAACGACAGTATATATTTCAAGACTTAAGGTATAAGAAAGCAATGACTGACATTTGCAGTGCGTTTGATAAACCCTATAGCCCAAATCCGTTAAAGGACATGGGTGCCGAACAACTAAAGGGTCGGACATACAGAATAGTTGCAGCAGACAACGGCGTCGACTCTGATATTGAAGCGGTTATTAAGGGAACGACACAATCGGCAAATGCTTTTTTGAAAGTTGCCACGCAGGCCGATAACCTCTATTCAAAAGTTGACGCCAATGGCAAACAGCTTTTCAATGATAACTTACGACAACCATCCTATTACCTTTACTACCTGAATAAGTGCTTGCTGAGCTTGTGCAAAGCCTATCAATCAAAAAACGATGTGGCCGTTAAAAATAAGTTGCTCAACCAGTCAGTAAAAGACCTCAGGAATGCAGAGGCATCGTTAAAAAACACACAGCACGGCAACTTTGAACAGTGGTATGCAGGCGATTCGATTTTTGGATTTAAAGGTTTATATAAATTACTGGACGGTTTGATAACAAATGCGAAACCAGTTTAATTGCTTCTTTTATTTTGTCCATTTTATTATGCCAAAGAATGACACCAATGAGAACGCACTATAATTCTTCATCCAAAGCACATGAAACTTTATAACTCATGAAAATCAGATTTATATTAGTAGCATTTAATTGCCTGATCTTCTTCTCAGCCTATAGTCAAAATAAACCCGCTTCTTTAGTTCCTAATCAGCCCTCCCTTGCGCCTGATTATTTTTGTACCTGGAACATCCAGGGATATGTCACCAGCTACAAGCCGTCAACAGTTATGAGGCAGAGCATGACCGAGAAAAATATTTTCGGCGATGGTACTTATGAGCACTGGGCCTCTATGTTTTCAAGATTACATAAGGATCTATATCTAGTATTAGATGATGCCTGGGATACTCCTCTTAGTACTGGCGACCGGGATTATTATGGAAGTTTAGTTGTTGATACAGCACGTTTTCCTTCATTAAAAAATTTGTCGCCAGAACAGCGGCTGGCTGCAATAACAAAGAAGACAAAAAGCTTGGGTTGGAAAGGCCTGGGTCTATGGATATGTGCACAACAGGCCCCCATTATAAAAACAGCTGATACTACCGCCTACTGGACGGAACGGCTTAGCTGGATGAAGAATGCAGGCATAAGCTACTGGAAGGTAGACTGGGGAAAAAACTCGAAAAGCGCTGTGTGGAGAACATGGTTAACCAAGTTAGGTAAACAAGTGGCTCCGAATCTTATTATAGAGCAGGCAATGACTCCGGCTGCTTTATCATCGGCCGATGTTTATCGTACTTATGATGTAGAAAATATTATTGCAATACCGCATACTATCGACCGGATCAGCAAGTTGCTAACGGCTTTGCCAAAGGGCCAGGCCGTTAGCGTAATCAATTGTGAAGATGAACCTTATATTGCCGCAGGAACTGGCAGCGCTATTGGCATCATGCGGCATGAATTTAACGGCGATCTTCCCAACAAAACCCAGGATTATGCTTTCCCGCCTGTTGGACGGGATTTAAAAAGTAGACTCGATGAAGTAGTTCGTTGCGTTATGTGGCACAGGATAGCTTTACCATTCGGTATCAATAAAACCGACTTCTACATCGACACCGTTTTATTGCATGATAACTGGCGCATGAAAAGTCGTGAATCATGGATGTCTGCGCATGGGGAGGGTTACAATAATGCATTTGACGCCCCTGCTATCATCACCCGCGGATTGGAAAAGCCAATGGTTAGCTTAAAAAACGGCGATACTATCCTGCCTTATATTCTCGCGTCGCGATATCCAAACGGCGCTATTGCAATCGCATCTATTGGCCGTACTATCAATAGGGAATACATTACGCCCCGTGCTGATGTGGTTTTAAAAGTAGAGGGACTTGACAAGCCTTTCGGGATATTTGGTTATTACAATAGTCTTTCGTTCGAGATTGCGCGGGCTAAATCCTTCACAAAAGTTTTAGCCCAGGACTTGGCCGGAAATGTGCCTTTAGATATTACTCATGATGTTATACAGCAAGGAAATAAAATTATTATATCCGGCAAAGTGATTGCCCGGGTGGGTCTGGCCGCTGCTTCAAAGGGTGATAAATCAGAGCCTGGCCTCGTTTTAATTTTTAAATAACATAACTATGAAATATCGCTTTACAATAACTTTTGTAATATTAACAGCAATGTTTGTCAACGCTACTCTGGCACAAGTTGCGCCAACTCCACAAGCAGCGCTCGAACGAGGTAAAACCGATTCATTGACCAAAGATAATTATCGGCAGACACTGCAAAGCTTACATATTACATTACCTGTTCTGCCTCCACAGGCAGACGATTCAACTCGCCCGCCAAATTCACTCCCAAGAACTAATGGCAGTGGCTATACTGATACACAGGGCCGGTCGCTTACACGTTCTCCTTGGGGCGCCTGGGTAAATTATAAGGAAGACGGAATCGCTTTTTCTCAAACAACCCGGGGTCAAAGCCAAGTATAATTTATATAAGGTTAAAATAAAAATGAAAGAATCAGACATCACAACAATGCTGACAATAACAAACAAGGGAATGGCTAATAAATTATTAACTTCAACCAATCAATGATTATGAATTTGATCAGAAAATATGCGACCTGTTTCATCCTGTTTTTAGGGATGACATCTCAATTGTACTCTCAGGGCAAGCCTAATGACCTGATATCTCCAAATGGTGAACTCAGGATTACTATTAATTTGAGCGACAAAATATATTACTCAGTAGCAGCCAACAACCAGGAACTGCTGTCGAAGAATCATTTGGCTTTAACCCTTAAAGACGGTTCTCTCGGTGAAAATCCTAAACTGATCTCGGCGAAAAAAAGCAAAGCCGAAGAATTTATCAGGCCATATGTTCCAATAAAATTTTCGAATGTCAAGAGCGCTTACACCAACCTGTTATTGACCTTTAAAGGAGATTACGCTGTGGAATTTCGAGCATTTGATGATGGCATCGCTTATCGTTTTATTATCCATAAGACTGGTGATGCCGAGATAATGAACGAAGACTTTTCTGTCAATTTTCCTGATAACTATTTATTGCACGTCCAGCTTAACAATGGCTTCAAAACTTCTTATGAAGAGCTTTACCAACATGTAGAATCAGCCGCGTGGAAACAAACCGATAAGATGGCCAATCTGCCGGTTTTAATTGACACCAGGAAACAATATAAAATATTGGTTAGCGAATCTGACCTATCTGATTATCCTGGTATGTTCCTTA
>CAXSIE010000167.1:6293-6647 GCA_964237295.1 uncultured Flavihumibacter sp.
GTTCCTTAAAGGCTCAGGGAGTAACGGTGTAGAGGGCGCCTTTCCAAAAGCACCGCTTGAATTTGGTCCAGATGGGGATCGCAGCCAGAAGATATTAAAGTCAGCAGATTATATCGCTAAAACTTCCGGGACCCGCAATTTGCCATGGCGCTATTTTGTGATTACCAAAGATGACAAGCAGCTGTTAGAAAATACCATGACATTAAAACTTGCATCGAAATCTGTGATTGCAGATCCTTCATGGATTGAACCGGGACAGGCCAGTTGGGAATGGTGGAACGATGCTGCTCCTTACGGTCCTGATGTAAATTTTGTATCCGGCTATAACCTGGATACTTACAAATATTATATAGA
>CAXSIE010000167.1:6657-9954 GCA_964237295.1 uncultured Flavihumibacter sp.
TTTATATGGGCATCAATGAAACGGAATACGGTTTTATGGATGAAGGATGGGCCAAGACTACCTCCGATCCCTATACGCCGAATCCAAAAGTAGATGTGAAGGAACTCATTCGATATGGTAAAACGAAAAACGTAGACATCATTCTTTGGTTAACCTGGCTAACCGTGCATAACAACATGGACCTGTTTAAAACCTTTCATGAATGGGGCATTAAGGGTGTAAAGATCGATTTCATGGATCGCAGCGACCAGTGGATGGTTAACTACTATGAAGAGGTAGTAAAAGAAGCTGCCAAAAATCAAATATTTGTTGACTTTCATGGAGCATTTAAGCCGTCTGGTTTAGAATACAAATATCCAAACCTCATTTCTTACGAGGGTGTCAGAGGCCTGGAACAAATGGGCGGTTGCATTCCCGATAATAGCATTTACTTACCTTTTATGCGAAATGCGGTAGGGCCTATGGACTTTACCCCTGGAGCGATGATCAACCTGCAACCCGAGGTGTATCGGGCCGCGCGTCCCAATGCAGCCGGAATGGGTACCAGGGTGTACCAGCTTGCTTTATACGTTGTTTTTGAAAGCGGTATACAAATGCTCGCCGACAACCCAACCCTTTATTACCGCAACCAGGATTGCACGGAATTTATTACCAGCGTACCTACTACCTGGGATGAAACCAGGGCGCTGGTAGCCACTGCCGGCGAAGTAGCAGTAGTTGCTAAACGCAAAGGCGATCAATGGTATATTGGAGGCATTACCAACAGCAAACAAAAGGCAAGGGAAACTGAGCTCAACTTTGACTTTTTGGGAAAAGGTAAAACCTATACCATGACTTACTACGAAGATGGTATCAACGCCGACAGGCAGGCAATGGACTATCGGAAGAAAACGCTGGAGGTAAAGGCCGGCGACAAATTAACTATCAAAATGGCACGTAACGGCGGATGGGCAGCAGTGCTCAAATAAGATTTACAACATTCAAACGAAAAGGCACAATTACGGTATCGTAGAATAAGACTTGAGTTCCTCGCGTCTTCGCGTTTTGAAGCCCTCGGTTCTTCAGCAACTGTCATGCAATCCAAGTTTATAACAATACACTATGACAACATTTTATCGCATCCTCACAGGAGCATGTATCTTATTTTTTTTTGCTACCTGCCTTGCCTCAGCTCAGGCGCCTGTTTATGATGTAAAAAAATACGGTGCTAAAGGAGATGGTAATAACATTGATACTAAAGCCATCGATAAAGCCATTGCAACTGCAGGCGCCGCAGGGGGTGGAACCGTATATTTTCCCGCAGGAAATTACCTGTCGGTAACGATACATCTTAAAAGCAATGTAGCCTTGTACATTGACCAGGGAGCAACGATATTAGCAGCAACTCCGAGCGAGCAAGTACAGTATGATCTGCCAGAGAAAGCTGATAACGATATTTACCAGGACTTTGGGCACAGTCATTTTCATAATAGCCTGATCGTTGGGGAGAACCTGCATGATATATCTATCACTGGTCCCGGGCTTATCTGGGGTAAGGGTCTGACAAGAGAAGACCTGAAAGAAAAAAATCCAGGGTCAGCCAATAAAGCTTTGGCTCTTAAACTTTGCCGTAATGTAATTTTAAAAGACTTTACCGTTGCTTATGGAGGCTGGTTTGGCTTGCTGCTAACCGCAGTTGACAATGCTACTATTGATAACATTAAAATGGATACCAACCGAGACGGCATCGATCTGGTATCCAGCAAGAACATACGTATTTCCAATTGCAGTATCAATGCTCCCGGTGATGATGCAATTGTCTTAAAGTGTGATTTCGCCCTCAACTATCCTCGGGCAACAGAGAATGTCACCATAACCAACTGCCAGGTCTCAGGTTACAACGAGGGAACGTTCCTGGACGGTACTTACAAGAAAGATGGCAGGAAGTCGCCAACGGGTCGCATAAAGCTGGGTACAGAATCTAACGGTGGTTTCAAAAACATCGCAATTACAAACTGCGTGTTTGATCATTGCCGTGGCTTAGCGCTTGAAACAGTTGACGGGGCGGTTTTGGAAGATATCACGATCAGCAATATCACCATGCGCGATGTGGTGAATGCTCCGCTGTTTGTGCGACTGGGTGCACGCATGCGGGCACCAAAAGATTTTCCCTTCAGCCAGCTTCACCGGGTAATAATAAGTAATATTGTTGCGTATGATATCACAGGTGAGCAAGGTGCGATTATAAGCGGCATACCAGACCACGACATCGAAGATCTGACATTAGATAATATTCGTTTTTATTTCAAAGGTGGTGGTACCAAAGACCAGGCTGAAAGGGAAGTGCCACCCTTGATAGATAGTTACCCGGATCCTAACCGCTTTGGCATGACACCTGCGTACGGCTTTTTTATCCGGAATGTGAAAAATCTAAAAATGAGTAATGTTGAGGTTAGCTTTTTGAAAGAAGACCTACGGCCGGCTTTTATTTTAGATCATGTGAACGGTGCGGATTTCCAACATGTCTGGGCACAGAAAGCGGCAGCCTCAGCAATATTTATGTTGCATACTGTAAAGAACTTTAACCTGGTTAATAGCATGCAGTTGCCAGATATTAAATTAACGGAGGTTGAGAGAAAGCAATTGTAATATGGTGATAGATCTTCCTGGCATATTCAAATGAAAGACGAGACCACAATGAAGTAGGTTTGTTAGTTTGGCACTTAGCGGGCACAGTTAGTTATTCAAGCAGCAAGCAGCAAGAAGGGTCATGAACAAACAGTACGCGTTTAGGACAAAAGCGTAAAATCGCTATTTAAAATACTTATATGAAATACCCATTGTTGTTTTTATTTATATCATTTAGCCTCTGCCTCGAAGCTCAACTTGGCGTCAGGTACGATGCCACCATTCAAACCACCACAAAGTTGCAATACTGGCGGCCCAAGGGCGATTTGTTTGTTGGCGATTGCATGCCTTTTTATCACAATGGTCTTTTCTCATTTTATTGGCTGCTTGATTCGGCTCACCATGCGAGCCTCGGGGGCCTGGGTGGCCATCAATGGATTTTGAGCACCACGACAGACTTGAAAAGCTGGAAACAGGAGCCCATCGTCCTGGGCATTGACGAACAATGGGAAAAATCCGTCTGTACGGGCTCTGTCGTCTATCATCAAAATAAGTACTACGCTTTTTATGCTACAAGGCTCATAAATACGGAAGGCAAAATAAATGAACAGTTGAGCTATGCAATCAGTAACGATGGGATTCATTTTAATAAGCAGCGGCCAAACCCTTTCTACACGTCTGCACCAGGCT